>CAZDAO010000011.1:0-3390 GCA_964503015.1 uncultured Nocardioides sp.
CCGCCACGGCGAGCAGCAGCAGCGTGGGGTCGGCGAAGGCAGCGAACCCTGCCCCGAGGTCTGCGAGCACGATCCCTCCTCAGCCCAGCCCGAGCACGCCGACCGGCAGCGGCACGACGAGCCAGTAGACGAAGACCCACCAGGCGACGACGCCGAAGCCCACGCCGAGGGCCGCGGGCCGCCACCATCCGCGCATCCCCATCACCTTGGCGATGACGGCCATCGCGAGCGACAGCGTCGTCACGAAACCGACCACCCCCGCAGCGAACGGCACCGCCAACGCGGTGACCAGGACCGTGGCGATCCGGGGCCAGTAGACCTCGGACTGCTCGAGCGCTCCCCCGTCGTCGTCGGTCGACGGCGACGCCACGCTGGTCGGCGAGCGGCGTTCCTGCACCACGACGGCGGCTGCCGAGGCCACCAGCACCACGGCGACGACGAGCGGGAAGAGGCCGGCACCGCTCTCGGCGGGAGTGCCCAGCCCCTCCCTGACTGCCTGCACGCCGTAGCCGAGGCCGAGGACCAGGACGGTGCCGGCCGTGAGCGTCTCGGCCGACACCCGGGAGGCGGGTCGGCTCACTGGGCGGCCTCGAGCACCGGCCCGGCGAGCTCGGTCTTCTCCTCGAGGTGCTGCACGGCCTCGTCCGGCCCCGCGCCGCTCACGATCAGGCCCAGCGTCTCGGCCGTGCTCGCGAACTCCTCGCTCTGCACGGCCTCGGCCACCGCCTCGACCAGCACGTCGGTCACCTCGTCGGGAAGCCCCTCGGGCCCGATGACCGTGTTGAACGCCTCCCAGACGATGTCGACGTCCTGCTCGGTGAAGGTGGGGACGTCGGGGACCAGGTCCACCCGTTCGGCAGCGGTCACCCCCAACGCCCGGATGTCGCCGCCCTCGAGCTGAGGCAGGGCGCTGGCCAGCTGCATCACCCCCACGTCGAGGTTGCCTCCCAGCAGGGCCGTGGTCGTGGCCTGGTCACCCTCGAAGTCGACGTTCTTGAGGTCCACACCCGTCTCCTGCTCGAACTGGTCGGCCGGCACGGCGTAGTTGAGCGGTCCCTCACCGATCGTGATGGAGCCCGGCGAGGCTTCGGCCGCCTCCACGAGGTCCTGCAGGTCCTCGTACGGCGAGTCAGCCGGCACCACGAAGATGATCGGGAACGTGATGATCTCGTTGATGGCGGTCAGGGCCGTCGGGTCGTACGCCACCTCCTGCGTCTGCGGGACGAGGGTCAGCGGTCCGTCCGGCACCACACCGATGGTGTAGCCGTCCGGCTCGGCGTTGAGGATCTCGGTCGTGCCGACCGACCCTCCGCCACCGTCACGGTTGACCACCTGGAGGTCCTCCGCGAGGTCACCGCTCTCGTTGATCCGCTCGACCAGGGCACGGGTGGTGGTGTCGATGCCGCTGCCGGCGGGATACGGCACGACGACCTGCACAGCACGTTGCGGGTAGGTCCCTGCGTCCGTGCCGCGCGCACCGCAGGCTGCAGACCCGGCGGCCAGCGCCAGCGCCGTCAGGGCGAGGCCGGCGCGGCGGGCCCTCAGACGGTCGGACGGGGTGTGCGACGAGCTCTTCATGGATCCTCCAGTGGCCTCGGCCGGAACGGACGGCTCACGCGGCGGGCGGCCGACGTGACCATGGCCACAGTCGACAGGCGTCGCACGCATGCGTCAAAGACGTGAATGCACGCAGTCTCATTGACGCGAGCAATGGGTCTCACATTGCCTGACGCGATGGGTGCGAGGGCCTTTTGCTCTTTGACCCTGCGGGAGCGCGCTGCTGAGGATGGGCCGGCGGCCGACGGGTGCCGCCCGGCCACGAGCTGGCCAGACCTGAGCCGACCTGAGCAGACCTGAGCAGACCGAGCAGACCGAGCAGAGAGGCAGCGACCGCCGCGATGACGCCTGAGCCGACAGCGACACCCGGGCGCGAGGTCCTGCTCGACGTGGCCGGAGCCGTCGCGACCGTGACCCTCAACCGTCCGCACCGCCGCAACGCCGTCTCGTGGGGACTGGTCACCGGGCTCGTCGACGTGCTCGACGCGATCGAGGGCGACCCCGAGGTGCGGGTCGTGGTGCTCACCGGTGCCGGTGGGGACTTCAGCGTGGGCGCCGACCTCGCGCGCGTGGGGTCCGACGACCGCGCCGATCAGGAGACCCGGACCCTGCGCGGTCGGTCGTTCGACGACGACGCGGAGCGCCTGACGGTCGCCTCGGCCGCGGCCCGGCGCCTCGTCGACCTGGGGCGCCCCACCATCGCCCAGGTGACCGGCGCGTGCGCCGGCGCCGGGCTGAGCCTCGCCCTGGCAGCCGACATCCGGGTCGCGTCCACGACCGCGGTCTTCAACACCGCCTTCGTGGCGGCGGGGGTCGCCGGCGACCTCGGCAGCGCCTGGCTCCTCACCCGGGCGACGGGACCCGCCGCGGCCGCCGCGTTGCTACTCGACCCCCGCAAGCTGAGGGCCGCCGAGGCGCATGAGCGAGGGCTCGTGACCGAGGTCGTCGAGGACGCACCCGCCCGCGTGCAGGAGCTCGCCACCAAGCTGGCCCGGCAGTCGCCGACCGCGATGGCCCTGGCCAAGGCCAACCTGCGCGACGCGCTCGACCTGGACCTGCCGGCCTACCTGCGGGCCGAGGTCCCGCGGATGGTCGAGAGCGCGCGCAGCGACGATGCGCGCCGGGCCGCACGCGACTTCGTCGCGCGTCGGAAGGCCGGGACCGGCTGACAGGGCTCAGCGGCCCGGCAGGTGCAGGAGGTGACCGCCGCGCGCCTTGGCGCTGAGGTAGTCGTGGTTGACCTCGCTGAGGTGCAGCCCGGTGTGCACCCGGCGCTCGACCCGCAGGCCGGCGTCCTCGAGCTGCGCGGCCTTGTCGGGGTTGTTCGAGAGCAGGTCGAGGCGGTCGACCCCGAGCGCCTCCAGCATCTGCACCGCCGCGGTGTAGTCGCGCTCGTCCTCGCCGAAGCCGAGCGCGAGGTTCGCCTCGTAGGTGTCGAGGCCCTGGTCCTGGAGGGCATAGGCGTCGAGCTTGTTGTAGAGCCCGATGTCGCGTCCCTCCTGGCGGAGGTAGAGCAGGTAGCCGCCGCTGGCCGCGATCCGCGCGACCGCCTCCTGCAGCTGCGGCCCGCAGTCGCAGCGCGCGCTGCCGAGCACGTCGCCGGTGAGGCACTCGCTGTGCAGCCGCACCAGGGGTACGCCGCCCCCGCCGGCGGGTCGCGCCCGGTCCCCCAGGCCGATCGCCACGTGCTCGCGCCCGTCGACCAGGCCGTGGAAGGTGACGATCCGCGCGGGCACCGACGAGCCGTCGGCCAGGCGCAGCGGCAGCGGCACGTCACGTCGTACGACGGCGGCCGGGGGCCGGTCCGGGACGCGCTGGGCGGTGCTCATGCGG
>CAZDAO010000011.1:3490-14387 GCA_964503015.1 uncultured Nocardioides sp.
TCGTACGACGGCGGCCGGGGGCCGGTCCGGGACGCGCTGGGCGGTGCTCATGCGGACTCCTGGTAGCGGGAGGAGAGGGCGTAGCGCAGCAGCACCACGTCGCCGATCTGGCGGGCCTCGGCGAGCGTCGCGCGGTGCCCCGGGTGCCACGGGAAGGCCCCGTCGCCGACGAAGCGCTGCGCAGCCGACGTGCCGACGAAGAACGGCGCGACGACCAGGTGGAGCTCGTCGGCGACCGCGCCGGTGAGGAACTGGGTGTGGACCCGCCCACCGCCCTCGACCATCAGGCGTCGTACGCCGCGGTCCCAGAGGTCCTCGGTGAGGCGGCCGACCTGCACGTCCGCGCCGCCGTCGACGACCGTGGCCACGCGCGAGAGGCGCGAGCGGGCCGCGCCCACCGACCCGGTCGGGCAGTAGACGAGCTTCTCGCTGTCCCCGGTGGCGAAGAAGTTGCTGTCGGCGTCGAGCCGCGCGTGCCGGGTGATCGTCACCTTGGCCGGCGACTCGGTCAGCCCGCGCTCCCGTCGTCGCGCCCGCAGCGCGGCATCGCGCACCAGCAGCCGCGGGTTGTCGTCGCGGACGGTGCCGGCACCGACGAGGATCGCGTCGCACTCGGCGCGGACCCGGTCGACCCGGCACAGGTCGGCCTCGTTGGACAGCACCAGCCGCTCCTCGGTGGCGCCGCCGAGGTAGCCGTCGAGCGAGATGCTGCAGCTGAGGATCGTGTACGGACGTTCAGGCACGGGCGGCTCCTGGGGCGGGGGCGGGTGCGGGGGCGGGCAGGGTGGCGGTGCGACGGCCGGCGACCAGCACGACGAGGCCGGGCAGGTTGGCGACCAGGACGATCGCGCCGTAGGCCACGGCGGTCGCCATGCCGGCGGCTGCCCCGAGCCCGGCGGCCGCGAAGACCCAGGCGGCCATCCCCTCGCGCGGCCCCCAGCCGGCGAGGTTGAGCGGCAGCCCGGCCGCGACCAGCACGGCCACGGCGAGGGGCAGCACCGTGGCCACCGACGCATCGACGCCCACCGCGCGGGCCGCGAGGACGAGGGTGGCGACGTAGCCCGCCGTCGCCACGACCGAGGCCAGCACGATGCCCGGCCACGCGCGGCGCACGAGGAGCGCGAGGCGTACGTCGTCGCGCACGGTCCGCGCGGCCCGGCTCCACCAGGTGTCGCGGCCGGGCGTGCGCCGCAGCACCACGACCGCGCCGGCCGCCACCAGTGCCGCAGCGAGGACCAACCACGGGAGGACCGGTCGCACCGGCGACGGGAAGGCCGCGAGCACGACGACGGCGAGGCACGCCTGCACGACCTGGCCGGCGAACCGCTCCCACCCCACCGCACGCAACGCCCGGCCGGTCTCGCCGGTGGCGCGGCCGTGGACCACGCCGCGGTGGAGGTCGCCCAGCACCCCGCCCGGCAGCACGGTGTTGAGCAGCTGCGCGCGGTAGCAGGCGGCCACTGCCTGCGGCAGCCGTAGGCCGACGCCGAGCTCGCGCGCCACCAGCGTCCACCGCCACGCCGACGCCACGGTGGTGAGGGCGGCGAGGACGGCACCGAGCAGGACCACGCGGACGTCGAGCGCCCGCAGACCGTCGAGCACGGGACCGCTCCCGACCTCGCGGACGACCAGGGCGAGGACCAGGACGCCGCCGAGCCAGCGCCATGCCCGCACACCCCTCACGCCGCCACCTCCCGCACGACCGCCGCGACCCGGCCGGCGGTGACCGACCAGTCCTCGAGGGAGGTGCGTCGGGCGAGCGCGGCGGCGCGGAGCCGCTCGCGCAGCGCCGCGTCCGACAGCCACCGCCGCAGCGCGGACGCGAGGTCGGTCGGATCCCCCGGTCGCACCACCAGCCCGGGCACGCCAGCGTCCGGGGACTCCCCCAGCGCCTCGCGCACGCCCCCCACGTCCGTCGCGACCACCGGCAGGCCGTGCGCGATCGCCTCGGTCAGCACCATGCCGTACGCCTCGGTGCGGCTCGGCAGCACCAGCAGGTGAGCGCCGGCGTAGGCCGCCTCCAGGTCCGCGCCGCGGAGCGGCCCGGTGATCAGGACCCGGTCGGCGACGCCGAGCGTGGCGGCGGCGCGGCGCAGGCGCGCGGTGGCCTCCGGCTCGACGGTCAGCGAGCCGACGCAGGTCCAGCTCCAGGGCAGGTCGCGCAGGTCTGCCAGCGCGGCGAGCAGGTGGTCCTGGCCCTTGACCGCGCTGACGGCGCCGACGGTGAGCAGCGCGGCGCCGCTGCCGTTCCCGGTCGCGACCTCGGCGGGGTCGACCCCCGGACGCGCGACCACCACGTGCGCCGGGTCGAGGTCGTAGGTCCACACCAGCCAGTCGCGGCACCAGGCGCTCGTCACGACCACACCGGCCGCGGCCCGCACCACCTGCTGCTCCGGCAAACGCGCCAGCACGTCGTCCACGCCCACGGGCAGGTGGACCAGCAGGACGACCCGGAGCCGGCCGCTGGCCGGGAGCATCACCTCCGGCAGGCGGGACGCGAGCAGGCCGTCGACCAGGACGGTCGCGCCGTCCGGCAGCGCCGCCAGCTCCCGCGCCAGGGCGGGTCCGCCGACCTCGGCGGACCAGGGCCATCCCGCCTCGACCTCGACGAGGTGGACCGCGCGGCCTCGCCCCGGGAGGGCGGCGCAGAGTCGCCGGTCGTAGGTGTTGCCACCGCTGGGACGCGCCGGGTCGTCGATCCCGCCCGGGACCACGACGTGGAGCACCCCGCCCGTCACAGCGCCCGCTCGTAGCTCGCCCAGGCGACGTGCGACTCGCGGAGGGTCACCACGATCCCGCTGAGGTGGTCGGCGGCCCCCAGCGCGCCGGCCGCCACCTGCTCGGCGAGCCGGTCGGCGACGTGCCGGGCCAGCACCTCGGTCGTCGTGTTGGTGCCGGCGAAGACCGCCACCTCGTCGAGGTTGCGGTAGGACAGCTCGCCGACGACCTCCTTCAGCACCTCGGTGGCGCGACCGATGTCGACGAGGATGCCGTCCGCGTCGAGGGTCTCGCCGCGGAAGGTCGCGTCGACGACGAACGTCGCGCCGTGCAGGGCCTGGGCCGGCCCGAACACCTCGCCCCGGAAGCTGTGCGCCACCATCATGTGGTCGCGGACGGTCAGGCCGAACACGGCGCTCCCTCCGTCGACGCAGGGTCGTAGGTCACCGCGTGGCAGAGGGCGGGCAGCTCGCGCGACACCAGCCGCGGCATCACCTCGGGCAGCGCCTCGAACTCCGACTCCCCCGTCAGCAGGCAGTCGAAGGCGTCGTCGCGCAACAGGTCGAGCGCGAGCGCCAGCCGCTCCCCGGTCGTGTGCCGGTCGCGCCGCGCGGGAGCCACCCGACCGACCTGGCTGGCCCGGAGGCTCAGCCGCCCGGAGTGGAAGCTGCCGCCGAGCCGGACGGTGGTCGGCTCGTCGCCGTACCAGCTGAGCTCCAGCACCGTGCCCTCCGACGCGAGCAGGTCGAGCGAGCGCTGCAGCCCCGCGGAGGTGGCGCTCGTGTGCACGACCAGGTCGCAGCCGCCGGGTGCCTCGTCCGGCAGCGCGAAGGCCACCCCGAGCGCGTCGGCGACCGCGGCGCGCGACGGGTCGACGTCCACCAGTGTGACTGTCGTGCCGGGCACCTGCGACGCCAGCCGCGCCACGCTGCAGCCCAGCACCCCGGCCCCGACGACCGCGATCCGGTCGCCCACCAGAGGCGGCTGGTCCCACAGCGCGTTGACGGCCGTCTCCACGATCCCGGCCAGGACCGCGCGGCCCACCGGCACGTCGTCGGGCACGACCGTGACCGCGTCGGCCGGGACGACGTACGTCGTCTGGTGCGGGTGGAGGCAGAAGACCGTGCGCCCCCGGAGGTGGGCGGGGCCGGCCTCGACCACCCCGACGTTGAGGTAGCCGTACTTCACCGGCCCGGGGAACTCGCCGTCCTGGAAGGGCGCCCGCATCACGTCGTACTGGCTGGCCGGCACGCGACCACCGAACACCAGGCTCTCCGTGCCGCGGCTGACGGCCGAGCGCAGCGTCCGGACGACGACCTCGTCGGGCCGGGGCTCGCGGAGCGGGACGTCACGGATCTCACCGACCCCCGGTTCACGCAGCCAGAAGGCCCGAGCCTGTCGTCCCATCCGTCCACCTCTCCTGCGCGGTCCCGCCGACCTGCGGCGGTCCGTGAACCGAACGGGACGCCGCCCCGTTCCCTCCCATGGGCTGCTGTACCCGGGTGAACGGAGCAGATGTGCAGACGGTTCAACGCCGCCGCGCCCGGTCGGCCGCGCTCACGCTACTCGCGCTCGGCCTCGTCGTGGTCGCCCTCCTGGTGCCCGACCACGTCGAGGACCCGAGCCCTGCGGCGTTCCTCCGGCTGCCGGTGGAGCTGCTCGTGCTCCTCGCGGCCGTGGTGCTCCTGCCCGAACGGCTCGCCCCGCTGCGCCGCGCGGTCGTGGCGGTGGCAGGCGGCCTGCTCGCCCTGGTCACCGTCTTCACGCTGCTCGACCTCGGCTTCCACCAGGTGCTCAACCGGCCCTTCGACCCGATGATCGACTGGCGCTACGGCGCCGACCTGGTCGAGACGGTGCGCGGGTCCGCTCCCGGTCCGCTCGGCGTCCTGCTGCTCGTCGCGGCGACCGCCGCCCTCCTGGCCACCGTGCTGCTGGTCCCCCTGGCCGTCGGCCGGGTGGCGCGGGCGGCGCGGGACCACCGTACGGCGACCGTGCGCCTGCTCGCGGTGCTCGTGCCGCTCTGGGTCGTGCTCAGCCTGCTGGGGGTGCGCGTCGGCACCGTGCCGGTCGCCTCCGAGACGGCTGCGGCCTACGCCTACGGACAGGTCGCCCGCATCCCCTCCCAGCTGCGCGATCAGCGCGAGTTCGCCCGCGCCGCCGCCGCCGATCCGGCGCGGGACCTCCGCGCCGACCACCTCCTGGCCGGCCTGCGCGGCAAGGATGTGCTCGTGGTGTTCGTCGAGAGCTACGGGCGGGTGGCGCTCGAGGACCCGGACCTGTCCGACGAGATCACCGCCGCGCTCGACGAGGGCACCGCGACGCTGGCCCGCGACGGCCTGAGCGCCCGCAGCGGCTGGCTGACCTCCCCCACCTTCGGCGCGCTGAGCTGGCTGGCGCACGCCACGCTCCAGTCCGGGCTGTGGGTCGACAGCCAGCAGCGCTACGACCACCTGGTCACCACCGACCGCGAGAGCCTCACCAGCCTCTTCGCCCGCGCCGGCTGGCGCACGGTCGCCGCCGTCCCGGCCAACACCCGCGACTGGCCGCAGGGCGAGTTCTACGGCTTCGACCGGGTCTACGACTCACGCTCCCTCGGCTACCGCGGCCCCCGGTTCGGCTACCCGACCATGCCCGACCAGTTCACCCTCGACGCCGTGCACCACCTCGAGCTCGCCGACGGGCCCCCGGTCATGGCCGAGATCGACCTGATCAGCAGCCACGCGCCGTGGTCGCGCACGCCCCGCCTGGTCGCGCAGGACGCCGTCGGTGACGGGTCCGTCTTCGACGGCATGCCCGACACGCTCCCCTCGGAGTCCGAGATCTGGCCGGACGCCGGGCGGGTCCGCGAGGCGTACGCCGGCGCCGTGGCGTACTCCCTCCGGGCCCTGTTCACCTACCTCGCCACGTACGCCGACGAGGACACGGTCGTCGTCATGCTCGGGGACCACCAGCCGGCGACCATCGTGTCCGGCCGCGACCCCGGGCACGACGTCCCGGTCACGATCATCGCCGGCGACCCGGCGGTCACCGACCGCGTCGAGGAGTGGGGCTGGGACGAGGGGCTGCGGCCCTCCGACGAGGCGCCGGTGTGGCGGATGGACGCCTTCCGCGACCGGTTCCTCGCGGCCTACGCCGACGAGCGCCAGACTGGGACGGCAGGTGGCGCCGGAGTGAACCGGACGAGCTGCTCCGACGTTCCACGTCCAGGGAGGCGAGGGAGGTGACATGCCGAAGGACGAGGTCGCGCTGATGCAGCAGGTGCACGACGAGCACGCCGAGGTGCTCTGGCGCTTCTGCCTGCGCCTCGTCGGCAACGACCGCGGGCACGCCGAGGACGTCACGCAGGAGACCCTGCTGCGGGCGTGGCGGCACGGCACGATCCTCGAGAGCCCGTCCTCCGCCGTCCGGTCGTGGCTGTTCACCGTCGCCCGCAACATCGTCATCGACGACTGGCGCAGCCGCCGCGCCCGCCCGGAGACCGTGGTCGACGAGGTCCCCGAGCAGCGTCGCTCGCTCGAGGACGACGAGAGCGACCAGCTGCTCCTCTCGTGGGTGGTGGCCGAGGCGCTCACCCACCTGTCGGAGGACCACCGCACCGTGCTGCTGGAGTGCTACTACCGCGGCCGCCCGGTCGCCGAGGTCGCCCGCCGGCTGGGCGTGCCGCCCGGCACCGTGAAGTCCCGCACCCACTACGCCCTCCGCGCGCTCAAGCTCGCCCTCGAGGAGATGGGGGTGTCGGCATGAGCACCCCGCGCGTGACCTGCACCCACGTCCACGACGACGCCGCCTACGTCCTCGGCGCGCTCAGCCCGGCCGAGCGGCTGGAGTTCGAGCGCCACCTCGCGACCTGCGACGAGTGCTCCCGGTCGACCCGCGTCCTCGCCGGGATGCCCGGCCTGCTCGACCTCGTCGACGCGAGCGTCCTGGAGGACCCACCGGCCGACACCCCGCTCCCCACCACCCTGCTGCCGGCGCTCACCCGTGCCGTCGAGGCCCGCCGGCGGCGCCGGACCGCCGTCGTCGCCGGGCTGGCCGCCGCGGCAGCGGCCGTCGCCGCGTTGTCGGTCCCGCTGGTGCTCGACCGGGACAACGCTCCCGCGGTCTCCGGCCCCGGCACCAGCAACCCCTCGACGACCGGCCAGGACCAGGTCGAGACGCACGACATGGCACCGCAGGGCGACGTACCCATCGAGGCGACGCTGGGGCTGGAGCCCGTCACCTGGGGCACCCGGATGGTGCTCACGTGCACCTACGACAAGGACGCGATCGGGGTCGAGCTGCCCGACCACGTCGACTACCTGCTCTACGTCACCGACGCGGAGGGCCACACCGAGCAGGTCGGCAGCTGGACGTCCGTCAGCGGCACCACGATGACCGTCCCGGCCGCCACGTCGGTCACCCGCGACGAGCTCCGGTCGGTCGAGGTGCGCACGCCCGACGGGCGGGTCGTGCTACGACTCGACGCGTGAGGCCAGCGGGTTGTCCACCGCCAGCAGGCGCGCGCCCGCGACGATCGCCGCCAGCTCCGACGCGGCCGCGACCCACACCGCCCACCCGGTCCAGCTCGCGGTGACGCCGAAGAGACCGACGGTCGTGGCCAGCACGAAGGCCAGCAGCGTGGACAGGCCGAAACCCAGCGCCAGGAACGCCGGGAGCCAGTGCCGCCAGGCGAGCAGCAGCACCGCGATCACGGCGCCGGCGACGGCGTTGAGCATGAACGACGGGCCGAGGACGTCGTCGTCCCTGGCCCAGTCCAGCCACAGGTAGAGGTGCACTGCCGCCGAGACGAGGACCGAGACTGCTGCGAGGAGACGCATCACGCTCACCTGTTCTGCTGGAGGGTCTTTCCCTTCCCTACGTCGCGCACGTCCGGGCGGTTCATTCCGCGGCGGCGCCACAGCCACACCACGTCCCACCCGAACGACTCGGCCAGCAGCAGGGCCGCGACCCCCACCACGACGTACGACGCCGCTGCCGGCAGCACCCCGGACGCGGCGACCGTCAGCGCGATGCCGACGTAGGCGGCCACCACCTTGCGCCAGTAGCGCGGCGGCAGTCGCCGCTGCATCCACGGCACCGCCCACGACGCCACGGCGTAGACGTAGCGGACCAGTCCCAGGGCGAGCACCCACGCCCCCGCCGAGCGGGCGACGTACACGCTGAGCACGAGGATCAGGAACGCGTCGGCCTCGCCGTCGAGCCGGCCGCCGAACGCCGAGGTCGTGCCGGTGCGCCGGGCCACCCGTCCGTCCACGAAGTCGAGTGCCAGCGCCAGCGCAGTGAGCGGCACGAGCGTGGCGGCCACGTCGTCGCCGCCGAGCGCGGCGGCGACCAGCGCGGCCACGGCGCACGCCAGCGTCGCCCGCGCCACCGTGACCAGGTCGGCCGGACCCAGGCGGTCGACGCCGTCGACGCCTGCGCGGCGCGCCGTCGCCACCGCGAGCACGAGCGCACACCCGAGCCCGGTCGCCCAGCCGACCGGCCCGGGACGCAGCACGACCAGCAGCACGACGAGGACCAGCACACAGACCAGCAGGCCACGCCGGACGTCGACCACGGGCACCTCCTCTCCCGTTCCTACGGCGTCGGCGCCGACCCGGTTCACCGTCTCGGCCTGTCGAACAGGACGAACACGACGACGGGCACGGCTTCACGCGGAGCGACGGCGCCGGAGGTCGACTTCGTCCTGTCCGACAGGCCGCGCGAGCTGTGCCAGCACCCAGCGCACGTACGTCGGCTCGAGCATGACCTGCTCCCAGGTGAACCGCAGCACGCGCCACCCGTGGAGAACGAGGAGGTTGTAGCGGGCGCAGTCACGGGTGTGGGCCGCACGGGTGGCGTGGAAGGTCCACGAATCGGCCTCCAGGACGATCCTCCTCGCCCGCACGACCAGGTCCGGGCGCACCGTGCCCGTGCCGAGGTCGATCGACGCCTGCGGCTCGACCGACAGCGCCGCCTCGATGCACAGCGCCCGGAGCACCGACTCGAACGGGTTCGCCGCCCGGCCGTCGGCGTGCGCCAGCACCCGCCGCACCGCTGCGGCTCCGGCTCCTCGGACCTGCACCGCCTCGAACTCCGCGCGCGTCACGCTGCCGGCGCGCAGCGCCGAGTCGGCGATGGCGAGCGCTTCGTCGAAGGGCAGGTGGCGGGCACAGTCGATGACCGTCTTGAGCGGTCCGGTGACGCCGGCGAGCAGGTCGTCAGCGGCGACCGGCATCCACACGACCCGGACGCCCGTGCGCCGGTCAGGTGTGAGGTGGCGTCGCGGGCCGACGGCGACCTCGGGCACCGGAGGCTGCACCTTCATCGGCCAGCCGTGGTGCGCTGCGGCGCTGCGCAGGCACACCACCCCGCTCAGCTCGGCCGCCGCACGCTGGGCGTCGTACGCCGTCGGCAGGACGTAGCGGCGGCGCGACACCTTGACGACGTACGACCCGCGGACGGCCGCGCGCAGGCGTCGACGGGAGGTGAGCCGGAGCAGCTGGCTCTGGGTGGCCATGCCCCCGAACCTCTGCAACGCGTCGGCCGGCTCCATGGGGACAGCCTGACTCCCGGAGGCCTGCTCCCGCTGACGTCATCCACAGGCGGCCCGTCGGACAGGACGAACCGCCGGATGAGCGCAGGCTCACGGCGAGCAAGCGCGCGGAGGGTCGACTTCGTCCTGTTCGACAGGCCGGGGCCGTACGACGGCTCAGGCCAGCCGGAACTCGACCGTGCGGGTCTTCGGGTCGGCCTGCGCGAGCTCCACCGTGACCTCCTCGCCGAGCGGCAGGTCCTGGCTGCTGGTCACGGTCGCCTCGATGGCCGGGTCCTGGATGGTCACGTCTCCCGTGGTCCGGTCCTTCTCGTCGAGGTCCACGACGACGGCGCTGAAGGACTCCCCCACCCGGTCGTGCAGCAGCTCGGCTTCGCACAGGTTGACGACCGCGTTCTCGTACTGGTTGGCGCGACGGCCCGAGGCGGTCATCGTGTCGGGCAGGTCGTGCATCGCTGCCAGGACCCACTCGGGCACCTCGGTGCCGGCGCACAGCGCGACGCAGACCTCACCGGCGTAGCGGTCGGCGAGGCGGCGCAGCGGCGCGGTGACGTGTGCGTATTCCGAGGCCAGCGCGGAGTGCTGCGCCAGCTCGGGCAGCTCGCCGTTGAAGGTCACGTAGCCGGCACCGCGGAGCAGCCGCGTGCACGCCACGATCATGGCCGCGTGCGTCGGCCTCGACGGGTCGAGGGTGCGGACGAAGTCGGGGTAGAGCTGCTCGGCCGGCCAGTCGATCCCCAGCGCCCGTGCCGTGCGGTGCAGCCGCTGGACGTCGTGCGGGTCGGCCGGTGGGAGCGTGCGCAGGACGCCGACACGCGCATAGACCATCAGCGACGCCGCGGCCATCCCGGTGAGCAGTGAGATCTGCGCGTTCCAGGTCTCGACCGGCGTGAGGCGGCGGAACTCCAGCTGCCAGTGCCCGTCGCCGGTCTCCACGAGCTCCTGCTCGGGCAGGGGCAGCGAGACGCCGCCGCGTGCCGCCTCGCGGGCCAGGCGCAGCTCGCCGACCTCCCGGAGCAGGCCGATCATGTCCCCCGCCCTCCCGGCGTCGAGGTCGGCCTGCACCGCCTCGTAGGACAGCTGCGCGCGGGAGCGCACCAGCGCCCGCTCGACCTGTACGTCGGTGCCCTCGCCCGTGTCGTCGACCTGGATCGTCCAGAGCAGGGCCGGCCGGACCTGGTCGGGCAGCAGCGACGCGGCGCCCTCGCTCAGCACCGGCGGGTGCAGCGGGATCTTCGAGTCCGCGCCGTAGAGCGTCTCGCCGCGGCGGTGGGCCTCGACGTCCACCGGGTCGCCCGGGGTGACGAAGGCCGCCACGTCGGCGATGGCGTAGTGGACGACGTAGCCGCTGCCGCTGCGCTCGATGTGCATCGCCTGGTCGAGGTCCCGGGCGCCGTCGGGGTCGATGGTGACCAGCTCGATGTCGGTGCGGTCGAGCTCGGGCAGCCGCGGGGCGGCCGCCGCATCGGCCGCCGCCTTCTCCACCGCGGGCGGGAACGACGCCGACACCTTCATCTCCCGCTGGATCGCGGCGATCCCGTCCCGCATCTCCTGCGCCGTGACGCTGTCGCCGGTCGAACGGACCTTCACCACGCGGTTGCTGGGCATGTCCTGACCCTAGCCGTGCGCGAGGAACGAGCGCAC
>CAZDAO010000011.1:14397-20489 GCA_964503015.1 uncultured Nocardioides sp.
GGGTCCACCGGCCCCACCCCCCGGGGTGGGGGGGCTGGTCCTCCCCCTCGCCGTGCGCGTGCACCGCGCCCACGGCGTGGGTCGGGAGGTCGAGCAAGCCCACGCCTGAGACTGCGAAGGCGTGACGGCGCGTCGAAACCCGCGCGCGATTCTGACGACGGAGTCGCCATCCCTACGCTTGCTGCGTGCTGATCCTGCTGCCGCCCAGCGAGGGCAAGACCGCGCCGCGCCGCGGGAAGCCCCTCGAGCTGACGTCGTTGTCCGCGCCGGTGCTCACCCCGACCCGGGCGACCCTGCTCGAGGCACTCACCACGCTGTGCCGGGAGGCCCCCGAGAAGGCGGCCGCGGTGCTCGGCCTCGGCCCGGGCCAACGCGACCTCGTCGAGCGCAACGTGCACCTCGCGACCGCCCCGACCGCCCGCGCGGACGCGATCTACACCGGTGTCCTCTACGACGCGCTCGGTTTCGACACCCTCTCCACGGCCGCGCGTCGCCGGGCGACCTCCCGGGTCGCGGTGACCAGCGCGCTGTTCGGCATCGTCCGCCCGGGCGACCGGATCCCCGCCTACCGGCTCTCCGGCGACGCGGCGCTGCCGGGCGTCGGATCGGTCGCGGGCGCGTGGCGCGAGGTGCTCGGCGACGCGATCGCCGACTCCCTGCGCGGCGGGCTGCTCGTCGACCTCCGCTCGAGCACGTACGCCGCCTTCTGGCGCCCGTCGAAGGAGCTGGCCGGCCGGGTCGCGACCGTGCGCGTGCTCCACGAGTCGGGCGGCCGACGGACCGTGGTGAGCCACTTCAACAAGGCGACCAAGGGGCGCATCGTCCGCGCCCTCCTCGAGGACGGAGCCGACCCGCGCACCCCGACGGCGCTCGCCGAGGCGTTGACCCGACTCGGCTGGACCGTCGAGGTCGGCGAGTCGACGCCCAAGGGCACGCAGCTCGACGTGGTCGTCCGCGAGGTCTGAGCGCCGCACGTGCGGCGGATCCGGCCCTCCGGACCGCCGTTCAGGGGCCACGACCGCCGCACGTGCGGCGGCCGGCGACCTCAGCGCAGCGGGATCAGGTCGGTCGCCTCGAGCGGGTCCACCCCGCACAGCGCCAGCAGGTCCGCGATGATCGAGCGCACCTGCGCCAGGATCACCTCGGCCGACAGGTCGTCGCTGTGCTCGACCGTGGCGGTGGCCCGGCCGAGCTTGACCAGGTCGTCGATGACGGCGGTGGCCATGCGGTCGGCCACCAGCTCGTCGGCGACCCGGTCGGCGAGGTCGGCCAGGTCGCGCATCAGCGTGGCATAGGACGCCGGCACCGGCTCGCGGCGGTAGACCGCGACCGCCACCCGGCGTACGACGACGCGGGTGTTGCGCAGCGCGACGTCGAGCGGCTCCACCAGCTCCGCGAGCTGGCGCTGGTGCTCGCCGTGGCGGCGCCGGAAGGGCGAGGACTGCACGACCGAGATGCCCTCCTCGGACGCCGCCCGCAGCTCGCCGATCAGCACGTCGGTCGAGCGGGCGTCGCGCAGCACCGCCATGGCCTGCTCCACGTCGCCGTCGCCGAGCCGGTCGGCGGCGGAGCGCAGCAGCTCGACGATCTTGCGGACCACCACGGCCGCCTGGTCCCGCGGCTTGCGCAGCGCCGCCCGTGGCACGACGGTCGCCGCCACCAGGGCGACCGCGCCGCCGATCAGCGCGTCGGTCCACCGCAGGAAGGCGTCGCCCGGGGCGGGCGCCAGCGCGGCGACCACGATCCCCTGGACGGCGGCCTGGATGACGATCAGCTGCGCGGCGTCGAGCAGCAGCGCGATCGACATCCCGCAGGCGACGATGATCGCGATCTGCACCCCGCCCGAGCCGATGAGGTGCGTGAGCGCGTCACCGAGGGCCACGCCCAGCGCGACGCCGATCGTCACCTCGGCCACCCGGCGCTGCCGCTGGCCGTAGGACATGCCGAGGGACACCACCGCCGCGATCGGCGCGAAGAAGGGCAGCTGGTGGTCGAAGACGTCCTTGGCCAGCCACCACGCGACCCCCGCAGCGATCGCGCACTGCCCGATCACCCATCCCTTGGACCTCAGCCGGGCGACGCGGGCGCGCAGCGACGTACGACCGCGCGCGGCGAAGTCCTCGGCGCGGAGCACGGTCCGGCTCCTAGAGACCCGACTCGTCGGTGCGCACCAGGATGCGCTGGCACTCCTCGCACCGGATGACCTCGTCGGAGGGTGCGGCCTTGATGCGCGACAGCTCCGAGGCGTCGAGCGTCATGTTGCAGCCGCCGCACTGGCGCGCCCGCAGCAGTGCCGCACCGATGCCCTTCTGCTCACGGAGCCGCTCGTAGAGCGCCATCAGGTCCTCGGGCAGGCCCTCGGTGGCCGGGCCGCGGGAGGCGGACACCTCCTGGAGCGAGGCGTCGATCGCTGCGCGCTTCTCGTCGCGCGCCGCGACCAGCTCGGCGAGCCTGGCGTCGACGTCGTCGGCGCGGATGCCGAGCGCGTCGAGCACCTGCTGGGCCTGCTCCAGGGCCTCCATCACCTCGAGCTCGGCGTCCTCGAGCGTGGTGATCCGGCGCTCGAGCGAGACCAGCTCGTGCTGCATCCGCTCGAGGTCCTTGGGGTTGGTGATCTGGCCGCTGTCCATCCGGCTGCGGTCGCGCTCGCGCCGCGCCCGGACCTGCTCGACCTCGCGGTCGGCCTTGGCCTGCTCCACCGTCAGGTCGTCGACGACGATGCGCGCGTCGCGCACCTGGTCGGTGATCTCGGTCCGCTCGGCCTCGAGGGCGGCGATCTCGGCGAGCTCGGGGAGGTGTGCCCGCTGGTGCCGGAGCTGGGCGGCCCTCGAGTCGAGCTCGGCGACGTCGAGGAGCTTGACCTGGTGGGTGGGATCGGCCTTCAACAGCACTCCTGCTTCGACTACGGATGCCACGTCAGTGGCGGAACGTCCACGGGTCGGTGCACAGGGTGCTGACCCGGGTCTCGACCCTATCGCCCCACGCAGCGCGCAGCCGACCCTCCACCACCGGGAGCCACGTCCACTCGGCGGCCCAGTGCGCGACGTCGACCAGGGCCGGCCCGTCGTGCTCGAGGAACTCCCCCGCGCGGTGGTGCCGCAGGTCGCTGGTGACGTAGACGTCGACGTCGCTGTGGGCGAGCCCGTCGAGGAGGAAGTCGCCCGCGCCGCCGCACACGGCGACCCGCCGCACCGGGCGGTCGGGGTGACCCGCGACGCGGACCCCGTGGGCCGTGCTCGGCAGCGCCCGCGCCACGCGCGCGGCGAACTGGTCGAGGGTGGTCCGCTCGACCGTGCCGATCCGACCGGTGCCGGTCGACGCCAGCCCGGGGTCGGCGAGCGGGACCACGTCGAAGGCCGGCTCCTCGTAGGGGTGGGCGGCCAGCAGCGCGCGCACGACCGCCGTACGACGTGAGCGGGGCGCGACGACCTCGACGCGCACCTCCTCGACGACCTCGAGCTCCCCGACTCGACCGATCGCCGGGTCGGCGCCGTCGAGCGGCCGGAAGCGTCCCTCACCGGGCGCCGAGAACGACGCTGAGTCGTAGTCGCCGATCCGCCCCGCGCCGGCGTCGTGGAGGGCGGCGCGCACGGCGTCGGCGGCGTCGACGGGCGCGAACACCACGACCTTGTCCAGCGGTGCGGCGGGCGCCGGCCGGATCGGCTCGAGGTCGTCGAGGCCGAGCGCGAGGGCGAGCGACTCCGAGACCCCGGAGGTGGCCTGGTCGGCGTTGGTGTGGGCGGTGAGCAGCGCGCACCCGTTGGAGGTGAGCGCGTGCAGCGTGCGCCCCTTGGGGGTGGTCGCGGCGACCGAGCTCACCGGTGCGAGGAACAGGGGGTGGTGCACGACCAGGAGGTCGGCGCCCCACTCCACCGCCTCACGCGCCACGTCGATCGTGGGGTCGACGGCGAGCATCACCTTGCCGACCTCGCCCGACGGGTCGCCCGCGACCAGTCCCACGGCGTCCCAGGAGTCAGCAGTCGACGGTGGGTACCAGGCGTGCAGCAGGTCGACGACCTCGGCGAGCGTGGGCATGACCGAAGGCTAGTGGTCGGGTGCGCGTCAGTTGACCTGGCGCTCCTGCCCCTCCCAGTAGGGCTGGCGCAGCTTGAACTTCTGCAGCTTGCCGGTCGCGGTGCGGGCCAGCTCGTCGCGGAACTCGACCGAGGTCGGTGCCTTGTAGCCGGCAGCCTTGTCCTTGCACCACGCGATCAGCTCGGCCTCGTCCGCGCTCGCGCCCTCGGCCAGGACGACGAGCGCCTTGATCGTCTCGCCCCACTTCTCGCTGGGCACGCCGATCACCGCGACCTCGGCGACCGCCGGGTGGGAGAAGAGCACGTCCTCGACCTCGATCGACGAGACGTTCTCGCCGCCGGTGATGATGACGTCCTTCTTGCGGTCGCTGATCGCGAGGTAGCCGTCGTCGCCGATCACGCCGCCGTCGCCGGTGTGGAACCACCCGTCGACGAGCGCCCGCTCGGTCTCGTCGGGACGCTCCCAGTAGCCGTCGAGGATGACGTTGGAGCGCGCCAGCACCTCCCCCTGGTCGTCCGTGCGCAGTCGTACGCCGATGGCAGGCGCGCCGGCGCGCACCAGCCTGGCCGCCCGGTCCTCCGGCGACAGGTCGTCCCACTCGGCGCGCGTGCGGTTGACGGTCAGCAGCGGAGAGGTCTCGGTGAGCCCGTAGATCTGCATGAACTCCCAGCCGAGCTCCTCCTGGACCCGCACCACGGTCTTCGTCGGCGGCGGCGCACCGGCCATGATGATCCGGACCCGGTCGCGGCCCGGGATCTCGCCCTCCCAGTCGGCTGCGGCGTCGAGCACCGCCGCGGCGACCGCGGGCGCCGCACACATCACGGTGACACCGTGCTGCTCGACGCGACGCAGGATCTCGGCGCCGTCGACCTTGCGCAGCACGACCTGCGGCACGCCGAGCCCGGTCATCGCGAACGGCATGCCCCAGCCGTTGGCGTGGAACATCGGCAGCGTGTGGAGGTAGACGTCACGGTCGGTGACGCCCGCGTGGAGACCGAAGGTCACCGCGTTGGTCCACAGGTTGCGGTGCGTCAGTTGCACGCCCTTGGGCCGCGCGGTCGTGCCCGAGGTGTAGTTGATCGTCGCCGTGGCGTTCTCGTCCGGCTCCCACGCGCGCGGCTCCGCCCCGGGCGCCGCGAACATCGTGTCGTCCTCGCCGAGCACGAACTTGTGCTCGACGTCGATGCCCTGGAGCTGGTCGACGAGCTCCGGGTCGACGTAGAGCACCCGGGCACCGGAGTGGGCGACGATGTAGGAGATCTCGTCGGGCCGCAGCCGGAAGTTGATCGGCACCAGGACCCGCCCGGAGCCGCAGACCCCGAAGAACGACGTCAGCAGGCGCGCGCTGTTGTGGCTGATGATCGCCACCCGGTCGCCCACCTCGAGCCCCAGCTCGTCGAGCCGGGCTGCCTGGCGCTGCGCGAGCACGTGGGCCTCGGCGTAGGTGAGGGTGCCCAGGGAGGGCGCCGGCTGGTCGGGCTCGTCGATGAATCCGGGGCGCTCGCCGTAGACGGCGGCAGCACGCTCGATGAAGTCGGTGACGCTGAAGGGCACGATCATGGTCGACACTGTGGCACGCGTCACCCCGCCGCACGAGCCCTGCGCCGCTGGCCTTGCGACGGGCGGCACGTCGGCCGCGGCGAGCGGCCGGTCCGCTTCCTAAGAGCGTTCTCATCGGCGTCTCACGCTCGCGCCACGATGCGGACGGACCCTTCCCCGCATGGGTCAGGTGTCGAAGGTGCTGCTGCTCCTGGCGGTCGTGGTGCCGGTCACGGCGTACGTCGCCGGCTCGCTCGCGTCGCCGGGGTCGCCTCCCCCCGCCGATCACAGCCCGGTGATCCTGCAGGACGCCGATCCCGGTGCCGGCGAGACCGACGAGCCCGCACGCGGGACGGACCGGGACCGGGACCGCGTGCCCGCGCCCACCCCGCAGGCACCCGTGCCCACCACCGCCTCGGCGACTCCCTCGCCCCCACCGCCTCCGACGACGCCGCGGGAGGACGACGAGAGCGACGGGAGCGACGGGGACCCCGACAAGGACCCCGACAAGGACCCCG
>CAZDAO010000011.1:20589-28735 GCA_964503015.1 uncultured Nocardioides sp.
GGACCCCGACAAGGACCCCGACAAGGACCCCGGCGAGCCCGACGACGGCGACAAGGCGCGCGTGGTCACGCCCGCGCCGACCCCGGTCGGGGAGGATGACGACGAGTGGGACGACGACGGGGACGACGGGGACGACGATGAGACCGAGACGGAGCCGGGCGACGACTGATCGTGCGTCGCGTCGCCTCGCGCAGGTCTCCGTCCGGACCCGCATCACCGTCGTCATCGCCGTCCTCACCGGGTTCGCCATGACCGGCGCCGGACTCCTCGTGTACGCCCTGGAGTCGGCGCGCATCGAACGCCAGGTCGAGGAGCAGATCCGCCAGGAGATCGCGGAGTTCCGCGCCCTGCGCGTCGATCCCGAGACCGGGGAGGCCTTCGACGACGTGGGACGCGTGCTCCACGTCTTCCTCACCCGCAACGTGCCCGACGACGACGAGATGCTCGTCGGCTACGTCCGTGACCAGGTCCCCGAGCGGACCCGGAACCGCTACGGCCAGGAGGTCCTCGACGAGCCGGCCTACCAGGACGCGCTGTCGGACCTGGCGGGCGTCGGGGGCACGCGGGTCATCGAGTCCCCCACGTTCGGCGAGACCTGGGTGACGCTGGTCCCGGTCACCAACGCGCAGGGCGAGGGCGCGCTGGTCATCGTGAACTTCCTCCGCGACGAGCACGAGGAGCTCGACGGCACCCTGCGCACGTACGCCCTCATCGCACTGCTCTCCCTCGGCCTCATCAGCACGATCGCCGCCTTCCAGTCCGGACGGCTGCTGGCTCCGCTCAGGACCCTCGAGGAGGCAGCACGCGAGATCACCGCGACCGACCTGTCGCGGCGCATCCCCGAGCGCGGCAACGACGACATCACCGCCCTGACCCGCACCATCAACGGCATGCTGGAGCGCCTCGACGCCGGCTTCGCCGCGCAGCGACAGTTCCTCGACGACGCCGGCCACGAGCTCAAGACGCCCCTCACGGTGCTGCGCGGGCACCTCGAGCTGCTCGACCACGGCGACCCAGAGGAGCTCGCGCACACCCGCGAGCTGCTGCTCGACGAGACCGACCGGATGTCGCGCCTCGTCGGCGACCTGATCCTGCTGGCCAAGAGCCGGCGCCCCGACTTCCTGGTCCTCGGCGAGGTCGACCTGACCGCGCTCACGCGAGCGGTGCTGGCCAAGGCCACCGCGCTGGGGGACCGCGACTGGCGCCTCGACGCGGTGGCACGCGGCACGGCGGTGCTCGACGAGCAGCGCATCACCCAGGCGCTGCTCCAGCTCGCGGACAACGCCGTCAAGCACACCGACGCGGGGGCCGAGGTCGCGATCGGGTCGGCCGTCGAGGACGGCGAGCTCTGCCTCTGGGTCCGCGACACCGGCGACGGCATCCCGCCGGAGGACCGCGGGGCCGTGCTCGAGCGCTTCGCACGCAGCCACGTCCGGCCCGGCGACGACGGTTTCGGGCTCGGGCTCAGCATCGTGAGCGCCATCGCGGAGGCGCACGGGGGCGCGGTTGTCATCGGCGACGGCGTGCCGCGCGGCGCCCGCGTCGAGGTCCGGCTGCCGGCGAGGACGATGCACCCATGACCGGTCCCACCGACCCCGAGGAGACGCCGTGGCACAGATCCTGATCGTGGAGGACGAGGCACGGATCGCCTCGTTCGTGGCGAAGGGCCTGCGCGCCGAGGGACACCAGCCGACGATCGCCGCCGACGGTCCCAGCGGGCTCGACGAGGCGTTGTCGGGACGCTTCGACCTGATGGTCCTCGACATCGGCCTGCCGGGGATGGACGGCTTCGCGGTGCTGGACCAGCTCCGATCCCAGGGCAGCAGGATGCCGGTGATCGTGCTGACCGCCCGCGACTCGGTCACCGACACGGTCACCGCGCTCGACAGCGGCGCCGACGACTACATGGCCAAGCCGTTCCGCTTCGCCGAGCTGATGGCGCGGATCCGGCTGCGGCTCCGGTCGCTGTCACCTCCCGACGCTGCGGCCGGCGGGGACGAGGTCGCCGTCGGCGGGTTCCGTCTCGACCGACGCACCCGTCGGATCTCGGGGCCACGCGGCGAGTCCGAGCTCTCGGCGCGCGAGTTCGCGCTCGCGGAGATCTTCCTGCTCAACCCGGGTCAGGTCCTCAGTCGCGAGCAGCTGCTCGACCTGGTGTGGGGCTACGACTTCGATCCTGGGTCCAACGTCGTCGACGTCTACGTCGGCTACCTGCGCAAGAAGCTCGGTGGCGACGCGATCGCCACGGTCCGCGGCGTCGGCTACCGGCTGGACGCCTGACCTGTCACCGGATCCTGAACCCGGCCAGTGCGCCGCGCGGGAGCCGGGCGAGGACCGGCTCGAGCGCGTCGGCGACCTCGTGCGGGAGCGGCCGCTGAGCCGGATCCGCCCGCAGGCACGCCAGGACGACCTCGGCGACCACGGGAGGGACGCGGTCGGGCAGGGCGGCGGGCGGGTCGACGAGCTGCGGGAAGCGCCGCCGTACGTCGTCCGCGTCGGGGTCGCCCTGCCGGAACGGCCGGCGGCCGCTGACCGCGTGGAAGAGCGTGGCGCCGAGGCCCCAGACGTCGGAGGCGAAGGACGGGCAGGGGCCGTCCGGCACGGCCGGGTCGCACTGCTCGGGCGACATGTAGGCGTCGGTGCCGATCGGGTACCGCAACCGGCGGGCGTCCTCCTCGGGCCGGGCGACCGACAGGTCGATCAGCCGGGCCGGCGCACCCATGATGATGTTGCTCGGCTTGATGTCGAGATGGGTCCATCCGAGGTGGCGCAGGTAGTGCAGCGCCGCCGCGACATCGATCGCCAGCGGCAGGTACTGCTGCTCCTGCAGGGGACCGTAGCGGCGGACCAGGGTGGACAGCCGTGGCCCGTCGACGTGCTCGAGCACCACGTGCGGCCGGTCGCCGTCCTGGCCGTCGCGGAGGCCACGGACGACGACGGGGTGGTTCACCGTCGCCAGGGCGAGGACCTCCCGGCGCAGTCCGCGCCGGGAGGCCTCGTCCTCGACCTGGGAGGGACGCAGCGCCTTGACCACCACGGGTGACCAGGTGACCTCGTCGAAGCACAGCCACGCCTCGTAGGCGGCACCGCCGCCGAGTCGCCGCAGGGCACTGAGTCCCGGGGCCAGGAGGTCGCCCTCGGCGAGGTCCCAGCCGTCGTCACGCGTTCCCATGCCCGCCTCCGCACGTTTCCCGGTCAGCGGCGCGTGTCGTTGCGGCTGCGGTCGTTGGTGTGGTTGGCGGTCTTGTCACGGGTCCGGTCGCCGCCGTCGCGCGTCCAGTCGCGCGTGCGGTCTCCACGGCTCTTGTCGCGGTCGCGGCTGACGGCGCTGACCCGGCTGTTGGTGTTGTCGCGGGTGTCGCGGCTCTGCCCGGTGTAGGACCGGTCGGTGGTCCGGGTGTCGTCGCCGTCGAAGGTGTCGTCGTCGTCATCGTCGGAGACGAGCACCAGCGACGGCGCGTCGTCCTCGCGCTTCGCGGCCTCGTCGGGCGCCGCGGAGACGACGGGTGAGGACATCGCGACCAGGCCGAAGGCGGTGAGCCCGGTGATGCCGAGCAGGGCGGTCGGAAGGAGCTTGCGCATCGTGGTTCCTCTCGTCGGGGGCCGGGGTGGCCCGGTGAGAGGGACTCTGCCGAGGCGGGGTGAGTCGAGGGTGAGGTGTCGATGAGAGGCCTCTCATCGGCACCGGGGACCTGCTCGCAGGAGCGGGCATCGCTGGCGGCGACGGGTGCGTCGGGACGGTTTCGAACCGCCGACCGCTCGGGTGTAAACCGAGTGCTCTACCGCTGAGCTACCGACGCGCGAGGGCACACACTACGGGACCCGCACGGTGGGCCCGGAATCCAGCGCCAGCGACGGCGCGGCGGCGTGAGGGGCCCCAGGAGAAATGAGTTGAGCCGCTGGCGTCTCGGGTCACCAGCGGCTCAACACCTAGAAGATTACACCGTCAACCAAGCGTGTCCGAGGAATCCGGAATTTCTTCCCGCCGGTCTAGACCACTGGGTCGGTTCGGGGTCAGGTCACGGCCGCGTGGAGCTCGCGCAGGTGCTCGTCGAGGTCGCGCCCGTCGGGGTTGGAGTTGTGCACCGACCAGCGCAGCCGGCCCTCCAGGTCGACGACGTACGACGAGCGGCGCGGCGCCCCCTTGACGCTGTCGAAGACCTCGTAGGCCGAGGCGACGGCGCCGTGCGGCCAGTAGTCGGAGAGCAGCGGGAAGTTGAGGCCCTCGGTCTCGGCGAAGCTGCGCAGCGCATAGATCGAGTCGCACGAGAGAGCCAGCACCTCGGTGTCGAAGGTCATGAACTCCGCGAGGCGGTCGCGCACCCCGGACAGCTCGCCGGTGCAGACGCCGGTGAAGGCGAACGGGAAGAACATCAACGCCACGGCCTTGCGGCCGCGGAACTCGCTGAGCCGCACGTCCTGCCCGAACTGGTCACGCAGGGTGAAGTCCGGCGCCTCGTCGCCGATGCACAACCCCGGCCCGGTCACGCGCCGTCCTCCGGAGCGGCATCGCGACGCGAGAGCTCCCGCTTGAGGATCTTGCCCGTCGCGTTGCGCGGCAGCTCGTCGAGGAAGACGATCTCGCGCGGCACCTTGAAGCGGGCCAGGTTGGCCTTCACGTGGTCGCGGAGCTCCTCGGCGGAGACCTCGCCCCGGCGCACCACGAACGCCCGCAACCGCTGCCCGTAGTCCTCGTCGGGAACTCCGATCGCGGCCACTTCCAGGACCGCCTCGTGGGCGGCCAGGCAGTCCTCGACCTCCTGGGGGAAGACGTTCTCCCCGCCGGAGACGATCATGTCGTCGTCGCGGCCGGCGACGTGGAGCCGACCGGCCGCGTCGAAGTAGCCGACGTCGCCGGAGCACATCAGCCCGTCGACGACCTCCTTGGACCCCCCGTTGGTGTAGCCCTCGAAGAGCAGGCCGTTGCCGACGAAGATCCGGCCCGTCTCCCCCTGTGGCAGCTCGCGTCCGTCGTCGCCGAGGATCCGCACGACGGTGCCGTACGGCGGCCTGCCGGCCGAGGTCGGGTCGGCACGGAGGTCCTCGGGCGTCGCGATCGAGGCGTAGGCGACCTCGGTCGAGCCGTAGATGTTGTAGAGGTTGTCGCCGAAGCGGTCCATCCACGCCTGGGCGAGCGTGGCCGGCAGCGCGGAGCCGGACGAGGCGACCACCTGCACCCGGGACAGGTCGACGCCCTCGAGCTGGTCGGGCTCCAGCGCCAGCATCCGCTGCAGCATCACCGGGATCACCACCATCGACTCGCAGCGCTCGTCCTGCGCGGTGCGCAGCGCCTCGAGCGGGTCGAAGGAGCGGCGCAGCACCACGGTCGACCCGAGCAGCATGGCGAGCGCGAGGTGGGCGAAGCCCCACGTGTGGAAGAGCGGCGCGGCGATGTGCGTGCGCCACCCCGCCCGCAACGGCATCCGCGAGAGCAGCGAGACGGCGGCGTCGATGCCGGCCTCCTTGCGGGGTGCGCCCTTGGGCGCTCCGGTCGTGCCGGAGGTGAGGATCACGACCCGGGCATGGGTGCCCGGTGGCTGCAGGTCGCCCTCGTCGTAGGCGCCGACGAGCTGCTCGAGTGTCTCCCCGTCCGGCTCGCCGTCGGTCCACGCCAGCAGGCGGCGCTCGACGCGCGCACCGGACAGCAGCCCGGTGAACTCCTCGTCGTGCACGACCAGGCTCGGCGCCTCGCGCTCGAGCACGTCGACCAGCTGGGGGCCGGCGAACGCGGTGTTCAGGTAGAGGATGTCGGCGCCCAGCTTGGCCACCGCGATCGAGGCCTCGATGAAGCCGCGGTGGTTGCGGCACATGACCGCGACCGAGTCGCCCTCCCCCACCCCGCGCTCGGCCAGCGCGCGGGCCAGTGAGTTGGAGCGACGGTGCAGCTCGCCCCACGTCAGCTCGCCGAGCTCGTCGACGACGCCCACGTGGTGGGGGGCGCGCGCGGCCAGCGTGGCGAACCCGCCCGCCGGCCCGGTGCCCCAGCGGAGCACGACGCGGCCGATGTCGACGAGGGTGCGCGGACCGTAGGGGCGGATCACACCGGCCCGGCCGAGCACGCGGACCGTCGTGCCGAGGCCCGCGACCGTGCCCGCGACGTCGCGGGCGACCGCGCGGGCCGCCGTGGTGGAGCCGGTCACGCGGGTGTCTTCGGAGCGACCAGCCGGGTGGCCTGCCAGTCCTTGCTGACGGCTGCCGTCGTGGTCTGGGAGAGGCCGGCGATCGGCGCCGCCTCGGCGACGTCCGCCGCGTCCACCGTGCCGGGCCGCCCCACCTTCGGCGTGAGCAGCCAGATCGAGCCGCCGCCGACGAGGTCGGTCAACGCATCGACGAGCCCGTCGACGAGGTCGCCGTCGTCGTCGCGCCACCACAGCAGCACCGCGTCGACCACGTTGCCGTAGTCACCGTCGACCATGTCGGCGTCGATGCAGTCCTCGACGGCGATGCGCAGCTCATCGTCGGTGTCGTTGTCCCAGCCGAGCTCCTGGACGACCATGCCGGGCTTGAGGCCGAGCCGGTCCCCCACACCTGTCGCCGGGGCAGAATCGCCCACCGTCGAGCTCACGCAGTTGCCTCCCATGTCCCGGTGCGCCGGTCGCGCACGGTGACGCACAGTCCACAGGAACACAGCAGGAGCCGCAACCCCGTCCCGTACGCCGAACCCTCCGCGGCCCTCCTCCGCCCTCCGCGTCGCCCTCCACGTCGCCCTCCACGTCGCACCGCGTCCCACGCGACATGGGACTACCCGCGGGTAGATTTCGTGGCGGCGAGTCGCGTGACACGATGAGCGGGTGAGTGACGCCGAGAAGTCCAGCAAGAGCCCCGTCGCATCGGTCATCCACGAGGGACTCCCCACCCAGCTGCCCGACATCGACCCCGACGAGACCCAGGAGTGGCTCGCGTCCTTCGACGCGATGCTCGACGACCGGGGTCGCGACCGGGCCCGCTACGTCATGCTGCGGCTGCTCGAGCGGGCGCGCGAGAAGCAGGTCGGCGTACCGGCCCTGCGGTCGACCGACTACATCAACACGATCCCGCCGGAGCGCGAGCCGTGGTTCCCCGGCGACGAGGACGTCGAGCGCCGCATCCGCGCCTTCATCCGCTGGAACGCCGCGGTGATGGTCTCCAGCGCCAACCGCAAGGGCCTCGAGGTCGGCGGCCACATCGCCACCTACCAGTCCTCCGCCTCGCTCTACGAGGTCGGCTTCAACCACTTCTTCCGCGGCAAGGACCACGACGGCGGCGGCGACCAGATCTACATCCAGGGCCACGGCTCGCCGGGCGTCTACGCCCGCGCCTTCCTCGAGGGCCGCCTGACCGAGGAGCAGCTCTACCGCTTCCGCCAGGAGGTCCAGCACGGCAAGGGCGCCGGCCTCCCGTCGTACCCCCACCCGCGCCTGATGCCGGACTTCTGGGAGTTCCCCACCGTCTCAATGGGCCTCACCGCGATCGGCTCGATCTACCAGGCCCGCTTCAACCGCTACCTCGACAACCGCGGCATCAAGGACACCCAGCAGCAGCGCGTGTGGGCCTTCATGGGCGACGGCGAGATGGCCGAGCCGGAGTCGCTCGGTGCGATCCGCGTCGCCGCGCGCGAGGAGCTCGACAACCTCACCTGGGTCATCAACTGCAACCTCCAGCAGCTCGACGGACCGGTCACCGGCAACGGCAAGATCATCCAGGAGCTCGAGGCCAACTTCCGCGGCGCCGGCTGGAACGTCATCAAGGTCGTCTGGGGCCGCGAGTGGGACGCCCTGCTCGCCAAGGACGTCGACGGCGTGCTGGTCAACCGGATGAACACCACCCCGGACGGGCAGTTCCAGACCTACTCGACCGAGGACGGCGCCTACGTCCGCGAGCACTTCTTCGGCACCGACCCGCGCCTGCGCAAGATGGTCGAGCACATGTCCGACACCCAGATCGAGAAGCTGCCGCGCGGCGGCCACGACTACCGCAAGGTCTACGCCGCCTTCGACGCCGCGACCAAGCACACCGGTCAGCCGACGGTGATCCTCGCCCACACCATCAAGGGCTGGACGATCGACGCCCTCGAGGGCAAGAACGCCACGCACCAGATGAAGAAGCTGACCCTCCCGGACCTCAAGAAGTTCCGCGACCGGCTCTACCTCCCGATCAGCGACCGCGA
>CAZDAO010000012.1:0-27178 GCA_964503015.1 uncultured Nocardioides sp.
AGCAGGTCTGGTCCAGCGAGCGCCGTTCTCTCGTTTTTCCGCGCCCCAGGAGGGCGATGACGCCCCAGGAGGGCACACGATGGCAACGAAGCTGAAGATCAAGCCGCCGGCCGGGCTCGGTGAGGCTGGGAAGGCGCTGTGGCGCGACGTGGTCGCGGTCTACACGCTGCGGCCCGACGAGAAGCGGATCCTGACCGATGCGTGCATGGCTGCTGACCGGGTGGCCACGATGCGCGAGGAGCTGGATGCCCGCTCGATCGTGACGGCCGGCTCGATGGGCCAGGAGGTCGTCCATCCACTGGTGGCCGAGATCCGGGCCCACGAGGCGCAGATCGCCGGGCTGCTGGCGAAGCTGAAGCTCCCCGACGCGCCCACCGGTGCAGCGACGCCGAACCAGAACCGTGCTGCCGGCCAGTCGCGATGGGCGAGTGCCCATGGCGCTGGCGCGTGATGCTGGCCCCGCCTTCATCCCGTCCCGAGAGCGGGACTACGCCGAGATCATCGCCTGGTACCGGGATCGGCTGGCCGCGACACCGCCGCTGACCGGGCTGGAGTGGGAGCCGGTCAGGATCGGGCCGACGTGGCAGTGGGACAACGGCTGGGTCCTGCCTGAGCTGACGCTGGGCTGGGATCGGCTGGCGTGGTGTGGGTACTGGCTGCGCGGCAAGGGCCGCAAGCCGTGGGTCTTCACCATGGAGCAGGCCCGCTTCATCCTCTGGTACGACGCCCTGGAGACCGACGGCCAAGCCGCCACGAACCAGTTCCACTCGGCTGCCTTCCAGCGACTCAAGGGCCACGGCAAGGACCCGATCGCGGCATGCATAGGGGCCTCCTCGCTGCACGCACCGGTCGTCTTCGACCACTTCGACGGCGACCGCCCAGTCGGCCGTGATGAGCCGGACGCCTGGACCCAGATCATCGCGGTCAGCCAGGACCAGACCAAGAACACGATGAAGCTCTTCCCCAGCCTCATCAGCCCCGAGGCGCGGGACCACTACGGCATCCAGATCGGCCGCCTCAACGTCTGGTCCGACGGCGACCGGCGCCAGGTCGAGGCCATCACGTCCTCGGTGATGGCCGTCGAGGGTGGTCGGCCCAAGCAAATCGTGTGCAACGAGATCCAGAACTGGAACTCCTCCAACGGTGGTCACGACATGATCGGCGCCATCCGCGGCAACGCGGCGAAGGCCGAGACCAGCGCGCCGGCCCGGGTGCTCTACATCTTCAACGCCTACCGGCCCGGCGAGGACTCCGTGGCCCAGCGGATCCGGGAGGGCTGGGAGGCCACCCAGGGCGACGAGGCGACCCAGGTCGAGTACGGCCTGATGTACGACTCGCTGGAGGCACCTCCCGAGGCGCCTTTGACCGCCGAGGCAGCGCCGAGCGTCGTGGAGTCGATCCGCGGCGACTCCGACTGGCTCGACACCAAGCGGATCGTCAAGGACATCCTCGACCCGACGAACCCGCCGAGCGAGTCCCGGCGCAAGTGGTACAACCAGATCACTGCGGCCGAGGACGACTACACGACCCCGCAGCTGTGGGATCCGCTGCGCGATGTCGAGAAGACCATCGCTCGCGCCGACGCGTGCGTCCTGGCGCTGGACTGCTCGAAGTCCGACGACGCCACGTTCTTGCTGCTGATCCGCATCGACGACGGCCACGTCCGCACACTGGGGATGTGGCAGCGCCCGCCCGGGGAACGCGGCAAGGGCTGGCTCGCACCCCGGGAGAAGGTCGACGCCGCCGTCGTCGAGGCGTTCGCCGCCCACAACATCGTGGCGTTCTTCGCAGACCCCTCCCACGTCCTGGAGGACGAGACCAAGGAACGCTACTGGGACAGCCTCTTCGACACCTGGCACCGCCGCTACGCCAAGCGGCTCAAGGTGTGGGCCCGACCGGGCAAGTCCGGCCACGCGGTCATGTTCGACATGACCCACCCCGAAGCCCACAACAGGTTCGTCGAGCAGGTCCAGCTCACCGAGGACGAGATCGAGGCCGGCGCCTTCACCCATGACGGCGACGCCCGGCTGCGCACGCACATGCTCAACGCGAAGCGGATCCCGACCCGGCACGGTATGAGCATCGGCAAGGACCACCGCGAGTCCAAGCGGAAGATGGACGGCGCCGCGACCCTGAACATCGGCCGCCTGGCGCGCCGGACCTACCTGAATCAGAACACCAAGCGAGGAGGGCAGGTCTGGTGAAGAAGGACGACGCCCTCGCCCTGGTGATGGACGAGTTGCTCCCGCAGCACGACACCGAGCACCGGCGCCTCGCGGTGATCGACAAGTGGTTGCAGAACGACCCAGAGATGCCGAAGCTGCCCCGCAAGGCGACCCCGGAGCACAAGGCGCTCCAGCAGCTGTCCAAGGCGCCGTACCTGCCGCTCGTGGTGACCACGATCGTGCAGACCCTCGACGCCGAGCGGGTCTACTCCTCCGCGACGGCAGATGACGCCCTGGCCACGATCTGGCTGCCGTGGCTGCGCAACGGCATGGAGGCCGGGCAGCTGCGGCTCTACCGGGACGCCTACGGTCTCGGGCTGGCCTACACCAAGCTCGTGGAGGGTGATCGCGGCGCAGTCATCACCACCCGCTCGCCTCTGAACACCTACGTCGTGTACGCCGACCCCGTCAACGACGAGTACCCGATGTTCGCGCTCGAGGTCAACGGCAAGGAGGGTGCGAGTCGGCGCACGATCTCGCTGTGGGAGGACGACGTCGAGCACCTGATGTCGGTCGAGGACGGCAAGAGCGCCTACATCGAGCCGCGCCGCCACCGGGTCGGGGTGGTGCCGTTCATCCGCTACTCCCCGACGCTGGACTCCATCGGCCGCTCGCCCTCCAGCATCAAGCCGCTGATCCCGACCGCGGCGAAGATCAACAAGACCTCCTATGACCGTCTCCTCGCCCAGCACTTCAACTCCTGGAAGGTCCGGACTGCGACCGGTCTCGACGACCAGGTGACGGACGAGGAGGGCGCGCAGCGCAAGATCAAGCTCGCCCAGGACGACATCCTCACCGGCGGCGACGGCGTGCAGTTCGGCACGCTCGACGAGACGCCGCTGGAGGGCTACATCAAGGCCAAGGAGGACGACGTCGAGGAGCTGGCGGCGACCTCACAGACTCCGGTCACGGCGTTCGCGAAGCTGGTCAACGTCTCCGCCGACGGACTGGTCGAGGCCCGCGCCTCGCTGCACGCCAAGCGCGACGAGCACAAGAAGCCCTTCGGCCTCTCTCACCTCCAGACGCTGCGCCTGGCCTCGCACATCGAGGGCCGCGCCGATCACGCCGAGGACTTCACGCTACGGATCGGGTGGGCCGACACCGACGCCCGCACGATGAGTCAGGCGGTCGACGCGCTCGGCAAGGCCGCCACGATGCTCGGCGTTCCCGCCGAGAAGCTGTGGGACCTGATCCCCGGCGTCGACTTCACCACGGCCGAGTCGTGGCGCGAGTACGCCGACGAGCACCCGAGCGCCGCGAAGCGCCTGGCCGACGCCTACACCAGCCAGGCCGGCCAGGTGGGCGCCGAGGTCTGAGCGGTGGCCAGCACCACGGCCGGGCAGGGCTTGACCGAGGCGCACCGGGTCGCCCAGATCAACCTCGGCGTCGACACCGAGATCGAAGCTGGGGTGCTGGTCGACCGCTACCTGACCGGTCCGGCCCCGTCGCGGACCGCCTGGCTTGCCAGCTCAATGATCATGCTGCACTCGCGCTGGCGGCACTCTCAGCGCCTCGCACGGGCCTACCTGAGCGAGTTCGACGGCGCCGAGATTGGTGCCGTCGCCCGGCCGGTCGTCGAGATCCCGTTCCCGCAGACCTCCGCCGCGGTGAAGATGTCCGCGCTCGTGCCGCCCGGACTCGCCCTGGTCGAGCTGGGCCCTGCTGACCTGAGCGCTCTCGCCGGGCAGGTTGCCGCTCAGGCGGCACAGACGGCGATGGCCGGCGGGCGCAGCACCATCGATCGGACCGCCCGCCACCGCCGCCGTCGCTACCGCCGCGTCAGCGACGGCAACCCCTGTGCGTTCTGCGCGATGCTCGCCTCCCGCGGGCCCGCCTATAGCGAAGAGACCGCCTACTTCCGCGCTCACGAGCACTGCGGCTGTACTGCCGAACTCGTCTATGGAACCTGGGAGCCGAGCGCGCTGGAGCGCGAGTGGGTGACGGCATATGAGGACGCCGCCGAAGAGGCCCGCGCGGCTGGGCAGCCGGTCCTCGCTCCGCATGGTCGTCAGCGCCGCGACACGGTCCTGTGGCGGATGCGCCGCAACCGGCCCGACCTGTTCAGTGACGGCATCTACCCCAAGGCCGCCTGACCTACCCACCCGATCTTCCCGCACCACGCGGGCAAGGCCGCCCAGGAGGCGGCAACCACCCACGCCCCAGGAGGGCACCTCATGAAGGACAACCCCTTCGTCTCCCTGCTCACCCCCGAGCAGCGAGGCACCCTCGCAGGCATCTTCGACCGCAACCGGTCGAGGTTCGGCCACGACGTCTTCCGCATGGAGGACGACGACCCGGACGACCAGCCCAAGGACGAGCCGACCCAGGAGGACGGCGCCGACGCCGAGGACGACGAGCCGAGCGAGAAGTTCGACCCCGACCGGGCGCTGGAGAAGATCCGGAAGCTGAACTCGGAGAACAAGAACCTCCGCGAGGCCAAGAAGGCCGCTGAGGAGAAGGCCGCCGGCTCCGACGAGAAGGACACGCGCATCAAGGCCCTGGAGGCGGAGAACCTGCGCATCCGCATCGGCGCCAAGCACGGCCTGCCCGACGAGCTGATCGACCGGCTCAAGGGCGACACCGAGGACGACATCCTCGCCGACGCCGAGAAGCTCCTGGCCGTCATGGCCGGCAAGAAGCCGCCCACACAGCGGCCCAAGGAGCGCCCACGGGGCGGCACCGAACCGGACGAAGAGCCGGAGGAGACCGACCCCCGCAAGCTCGCCGCGAAGATCCCGCGGCGTTGACCGTCCCCAACCAGGCGGGCGGCTGAACACACAAGGAGAAACTGATGAGCGACTTCATCAAGGCCGAGAAGGTCGTCCGGACCTCCCTCGGCCTCCTGGAGCGCGAGGTCGTCCTCCCCCGCCTGGTCTGGCGGGACGCTGGCGGAGATTTCCGCGGCGCCAAGGGAGACGCGATCACGCTCCGACTGCCCGCCTACGCGGTGGCCAAGAAGCGCGCCCTGCGCTCGGGAGCTGCTCGCGCCAAGAGCGCCCTGCACGAGCGCAAGGTGGTCGTCACCCTCGACACCGACGTCTACATGGACGTCCCGGTCACCGACGAGGAGCTGACCCTCGACATCGAGGACTTCGGCTCCCAGGTGCTCGCCCCCGTCAACGCCGGCATCGCCCGCGGCCTGGAGGACGAGCTGATCACCACCATCACCGGTGCTGACTACGACCTCGAGGACGCGATCGACCTCAACGACCTCAAGGGCTCGTTCGCCGAGGCCCGCGAGATGCTCAACAAGGCCAGGGTCCCGGCCGGCGGCCGTACGCTGCTGATCGGCTCCGAGGTCGACTCGGCGCTGATCCAGCTGGACAACCTCGTCCGCTACGACCAGTCGGGCACGACCGACACCCTGCGTGAGGCGACCATCGGTCGCGTCTACGGGTTCGACGTCGTGGTCAACAACGAGATCGCCCCGGACGAGGCGTTCGCGTTCCACCGGACCGCCTACGTGATGTCGTCTCGCGCGCCAATCGTGCCCGCGGGCGCACCCTGGGGTGCGACGAACTCCTTCGCCGGGTTCGCCATCCGCAATGTGCGGGTCTTCGACCCCGACGAGGTCGAGGACCGGTTCGTCTCGGACTCCTGGGTCGGCACGAACATCGTCACCGACCAGGGCACCCTGGACGGCGACGGCCGCTTCACGCCCTCGGAGGACCCCGACGACACCACGCCGACCCCGACGGACCAGAAGTTCGTCCGGGCCGTGCACCTGACCGGCGCGGAGTCCTGAGCCATGCCGGCGCCCACTCCGCTCGCCTCCGTACCGGAACTCGCCGACTGGCTCGGCGAGAACATCACCGTTGCGGACTCCAGGCGAGCGGAGTGGGCGCTGCGCGCGGCCTCAGCACTCGTCAGGCGCGAGACCGGCAAGACCTGGCTCGACGACGCCGGCGCCCTGGTCGATCCGCTGCCTGACGACGTCATCGTGGTCACCCTGGCCTGCGCCGCCCGCGGCTTCGTCAACCCCCAGGGCGCCACCGACACCAGCGAGTCCGTCGACGACTACAGCCACCGTGAGCAGACCCGTGTCGAGGAGGCCGGGTTCTACCTCACCGAGTCTGAGAAGCAGCTCCTCGGCGCCCTGCCCGGCGCCCTGAGCGCCATCGGCACCATCGGCACCGAGCGCGGTGACCTGCGACCGATGCCCTGCGACGAGGACGAGCGGCTCCTGCCGCCGTACTACTGATGGCTCTCGCCAACGCCCTCGATCGAGGACGCGCCGCCTTCATCGATCGGATGCGCGCCACCTGCATCATCGACCGCCCCGTCGACAAGACCATCGACGACGACGGCCGTTCGAGCATCGCCTACGCCCAGGTCTATCCCGACCCGGCCTGGAGTCCTGGTCACCCGCACGCCGACGGCAAGTGCTATGTGCGCTACCCCGGCGTCGCGTTTGAGACCAACCGCGCCTCGGCCGGGGTGACGATCGTGGACTCCCGCGTCATCGTCCGCATCCCGTTCGGCACCGTGCACCGTCCCGGCGACCGGGTCCGGATCCTCACCGATCCCGACAACCCGCAGCTGGTCGGCACCCGGTACCGGGTCGCCTCGATCGACGACCAGTCCCAGGCCACCGCCCAGCGCCTGCTGTGCAGCGACTACCAGGCCGGTGTCACCACGCCCGGCGAGCCGGACGAGTCCTAGGAGGCGCCGCCATGCAGGTCGATGCCTCCGACTTCCGCGTGTTCGCCGACGAGCTGGCCCGCAAGGCCGTCGGGATCGACGCCGAGGTCGACAAGGTTGTCGCCAAGGGTGCGCTGAACATCAAGACCCAGCTCATCTCCGAGGCCCGCGCCTCCCGCCACTTCAAGGGCTTCGCGCCCGGCATCACCTACGAGATGGACTCCGGGCCCGGGTTCGTCGAGGCACTGATCGGGCCCGAGAAGGGCTCCCCGGGCTCGCTGGCCAACATCGCCTACTTCGGCACCAGCCGAGGGGGCGGCACCGTCCCCGACCCGATGCTGGCACTCCAGGCCGAGGCCCCGAACTTCTTCGCCGCCCTCGCCGCCCTCATGGACCCATCGTGAGAGCGCACATCGCCGCGATCGAGGCGCTGCTGGAGCCCTGGGGGATGCCGGTCTACTACGGCGACGTCGACGACGACCCGACCTACCCCTACGTGCTGCTGTGGTCCACCGGCGGCCGGCTGGTTTCCGATGAGGTCTGCGGCACCCAGGACGACCTCAACGACCTGCTCGGCGTCACCGTCGTCGCCGACACCACCGAAGGCGCCTTGGCCGCGGTCGCCAAGGTCCGCGCGCACCTGCTCGGACAGCGACCGCTCGTGTCCGGCCGTCACGTCCAGCCACTGCGGCTGACCGACTCCCGGCCCATCGAGATCGACGAGCAGGTCACCCTCCCCGACACCAACACCCACCCCGCCTACGTCGTGGACCTGTACCGGCTCATCTCCGAGCCCGCCGAACCCGACGAGTCCTGACGAGTCCTAGGAGGACCAGCCGATGTCCGACTTCGTTGAGGCGTACGACACCCGCACCGGCCGCAAGCTCCCGGGCCTGGTGCCCAGGAGCCGGCTGTCGCATCCCGTGTGGGGTCGCCACCTCTCGGCGACGCCCAGCGCTGCGCGGCGCCAAACCCCCCAGATCTCCCCGGTACCCGCCGCGGAGACCCCCGTGATCCCCGTGATTCGCCCCGTGGACACCACCAACGCCCCGCTGGCCGGGGACGACGAGAAGGAGAACCCAGATGCCGAAGTCTCTGGCTGACGAGCACATCGCGCTGGTGGAGTTCGCTGCTCCCCCGGCTGACATCGAGGCCATCACCGAAGAGGAGTGGGACGCCGCCGAGCCGCTGCAGTGCCGGATCATGGACTTCCGGCTCTCTCCGGTCGCCTCCGACACCGTCCAGCAGTCCGAGCTGTGCGTGGCCACCAACGCCCAGGTGCCCACCAAGTCGAACTACGAGGGCAACATCACCATCTTCCGCTACCTCGACGCCGACGGCATCCCGGACCCGGCCAACGACGTCGCCTTCGACTCCTTCCGACTCAAGGGCACCACGCACTACCTCGGCGTCCGCCAGGGGCCCGAGCACGACGCCGCAGCCGAGGACGGCCAGGAGTACTCCTATTACGAGGTCATCCAGGACACCCCTGGCGACCCGACTGACCGCGACGGGTTCATCCGCAAGGAGGTCCAGCTCTACGTGCAGAAGGCCGCCCTGGACATGGTCATCGGCGGCGAGTCCTGACCACGAACTGAGCCGCCGCCAGATGGTCCGGCTGGGTGCCACTTCACGGGGCGCACCCACCCGGACCCCCACCCCCCTCGTGACCCGTGAACTCCCGTGACCCCGTGAAGGAGCACCCCCATGTCCGACCCGCAGCTTGACTCCCAGATCGTGCCCACCGACTTCGGCCCCGACGCCTTCGCCGAGTGGATCGGTGGCGCCACCATCGCCAAACGCTCGGTGGTCATCTACGGCAAGCCCGGCCTGTACGCCGACTACGAGCAGACCGCCCGAGACCTGGAGATCGCCGAAGCCGCCGAGGCCGACGGCGGAGAACTGGCCGGCTCACAGACCGCCCGACTGCGCGCCCGCATGGCCGAGATCCACGACGAGTGGATGGCATCGAAGTCGATCTGGGTCGTCCGCGCCCTGACCGGCGAGGAACTCGGCGCGCTCAGCAACGCCGACGAGACCAAGGGCTACACGGAGCTGGTGGCTCCCGTCGAGCCCGAGCGGCCCGCCCCGCCGCAGGCACTGCCCAAGAGCGCCAACGACACCGCCCAGCGGGCGCACGCCGTCGCGATGCAGCGCCACGAGGCAGCCATGGCCGCCTACGCCAAGGACATCGCCGCCTACCAGACCGCGGCCACCCAGTACAACGCCGAGCTGAACCTGCGCGGCGTGGTCGAAGCGCTGGTCAGCATCACCTTCGCCGACGACCGCACCGTCGAGGCAATCACCGTCGACCAGCTGCGCACCATGCGCGCCACCCTCGGCGACATCCAGATCCTGCGCCTCGCGACCGCCGCCCAGGCCGCCGCCATCGAGGAGCCGGTGATCCCGGCCCCTTTCTTGCCGAGAAGCTCCGAGACTCCCCCGACATCCTGATCGGCCTCGAAGCCGCCCGAGCCTGGTCCGTCCGGCCCGGCGAGTTCTTCAACGACTGGACCGCCCGCGACCGTGAGCTGGCCCGCGCGCTCATCCTCCACGAGCGCCTCACCTGCTCCGGCTGCGGCCAGCCCACCCATGAGAGCCACGACCCCGACCGCGAGGGCTGGTACAACGCCGAACGCATCATCTGCGCCGGCTGTCAGGCCCTAGAGAAAGCCGAGCGCGACACCGAGGCCGAGCCGGGCGCACGGTTCCGCGTCACCCTCGACCCGGCCTACGTCAAGCGGAGCTAGTGGCTGACCGCTAGCCCTTCCTGCGCCGCAGCAGCAGGAACACGAGCCCGACGACAACCGCCACCGGGACAACGAGGACGAACACCTCAGCGGCACCAATCGATCCCATCAATCGCCCTTCGGCTTCATGAGGGCGCGACCCGCCTGGAATAGGCCGAGCGCCATCACGATGACGCCCCCGATCAGGACTAGCCCTGCAATCGCGTTCAGCGAGTCGTTGTGGCGGGTCGGGACATAGATCGCCAGGCCGACCACCGCGATAGCAAGCCCCAACAGCGCTCCGCCAATGCCTTGCCTCGTCCGTTCGTCCATGCCTCGGACCGTACCGCGACCGACTCACGCTTGGGGGGTGAATCGTGGCCGATCGCTCTATCGTCGCCCGCCTCCGCGCTGAGACGGATCAGTACAAGCGGGACATGGCGGACGCCGCCAAGGCGACCGAGACTGTGGCGACCACTGCGGAGGGTGCCGGGAAGCGGGGCACGTCGGCGTTCTCCTCCCTGGCGAAGTCGGCACGCGAGAACAAGGCTGAGTGGACCCAGGTCGGCGTGAGCCTCGGCGTCGTTGGTGGCGCCGTCACCGCTCTCGGTGCGATGACGCTGCGCACCGGCGTCGCCTACAACCAGCTGCAGCAGTCCTCCCGTGCCGCGCTCACGACGCTGCTTGGTGACGCCAAGGCTGCGAACGCGCAGATGGACCGGCTCGACGAGTTCGCTCGGTCGAGTCCGTTCGCCAAGCAGGTCTTCATCACTGCGCAGCAGCAGATGCTCGGCTTCGGCATCGCCGCGCAGCGGGTGCTGCCCTACCTCGACGCGATCCAGAACGCCGTCGCCGCGACCGGCGGCAGTAACTTCGACATCTCCGAGCTGTCGCGGATCATCTCCCAGATCCACGCCTCGGCGAAGATCACCGCCGTCGACCTGCGCGAGTTCGGCAACCGTGGCATCGACGCCGCCACCCTGATCGGCTCGCAGATGGGCAAGACCGGAGCCGAGATCCGCGAGTCCATCACCGCCGGGACGCTCGATGCTGGCGAGGCTCTCGACGCTCTGGCGGCCGGGATGGAGCAGCGCTACGGCGGCGCGGCGGACAACGTGAAGAACACGATGGTCGGCGCGCTGGACCGCGTGAAGGCCGCCTGGCGAGACCTCGCCTCCGAGATGGCCGAGCCACTGGTCGGCAAGGAAGGCGGCGGCGCCCTGGTCGACGCAGCCAACGGCGCCGCCGACCTGATGCGGAGCATCCAGGGGCTGCCTGGGCCCGTGAAGGGCGCCACGGCCGCCGCTGTTGGGTTGACAGGCGCACTGGCGCTGGCGGGATCCGGATTCCTTCTGCTGGTCCCCCGCATCATTGCAACCAAGGACGCGCTGGACAGGCTTGTGCCGAGCGGGATGAAGGCATCCGGCGTGCTCAAGGGCCTCAGTGTCGCTGCGGGCGCGGTCACCGCGCTCCGGCTGCTTGCGGACACGACGGCCTATCTCGACAGCAAACTCGATCGAGCGCTGCCCGGCGCCGAGGCCATGGCGACGACGCTGCTCAGCATCGACGGCAGCGTCTCAAAGAGTGCCGCAGCCGACATCGGCGATCTGGCTGGCGCACTGAGCCGTCTGGACGATCCGGGTCTGCTGAACTCGATCGACAAGATCTATGGCGCCATTCCTGTCGTCGGGAAGATTGGCCAAGAGCTGACTCCCACGTTCCTCGGCTTCGGCACGGCGTCGGCGGGTGCAAAGCGGGACCTTCGTGAGGCCGAAGCGCTCGTCTCTCGACTCGACGAGGCGTTCACGGGATTGGTGGCCAAGGGAGGCGTTGGTCAGGCGCAGGTCACCTTCGAACAGCTCGCGACGGCGTACAACCTCACGAAGGACCAGCAACAGCAGCTCCTCGACCAGATGCCGCAGTACCGAGAAGCGCTCGCCGGCGAGGCGAACTCGGCCAAGCTGGCGGGCGACGCCACCGGGGATCTTGCCGACTCGACCAGTGAGGCGAGCCGCGCGTTCGAGGACGCCCGCACCGCAGCCGCCCAGACTGGCTCCGCCTTCGTTGGCCTCGGCAACAGCCTGAACGACTCCAAGGTCTCGCTGGGCGACTGGCTCAAGGAGATGGAGGCCCAGGCTGCTGCCCTGCGGGACTTCACCAAGAACGCCCAGACTGCCGCGGACAAGGGTCTGCGGAAGGGTCTGATCCAGGAGCTTGCTGCCGCTGGGCCCGAGGGCGCGATGCGGATGAAGCAGCTCGCGGACGCTACCGATGCCGAGCTGCGGCGCGCCAATCGGGCATGGATCGGCAACCAGCGGGCGGTCAAGGGCTGGGTCGACTTCGAGGTGCCACCGAAGAAGATCAAGGTCGAGTCCGACGAGGCGAAGCAGCGCATCGACTCGGTGCAGAGCGCTCTGGCCGCTCTGCCGTTGTTCAAGCAGATCAACGTCCGGGTCAACGTGCCGAAGTCGATCCGCGCCCCGAAGGTCACCGGTCCATTGGCTGGGGCGATCTACGGCCAGGCCGACGGCGGGACCGTGCCGGGTGCTCGCTGGCCGTACGCCGACAAGACCCTGATCGCGGCTGCGCCCGGTGAGGAGATCATCAGCAACCGCCACGGCGAGGCGGACCGGTTCCGCGCAGACCGTGCGGCCGGGCGGATCCCGGCGTACGCCGACGGCGGGACCGTGGGCGGCAAGGGCAAGTCCGCGGTGCTCCTGCCGACGCTGGACCCGAGTGCGTTCGCGGGTCTGGATGTGAAGTTCCCTCGCACGTTGGCGCAGTGGAATGCCGCGTTGGAGAAGTCCAAAGCTGCGGTGGACAAGGAGCGTCAGGCGCGGGATGACCTGGTGGCGAAGCGCGACCAGCTGTCCTCGAGCATCACCGAGAAGCTGCGGTCGGGCCTCTTCGATAGCGCGTCGTCGGATGTGTGGCTCTCGACGTCGGAGCGTCAGGGTTCGGCGGTCTCGTCGCTGTTCTCGTCGCTGTCCAGCAGCATCGCGAACTCGGATGCGTGGATGGAGGCGCAGAAGGCGCTGCAGGCCAAGGGTGTCAACGGCGGCGCGTTGGAGGCGCTGCTGTCGCAGGCGCGTGGTCCGCAGGATCTGGCGGCGATCGCGGCGATGGGTCAGAGCGACATCCAGCGGTACCTGTCGATGTACGCGCAGTCCACGTCGAAGCTGACGTCGACGGGCATGTCGGGCGCGAACGCGGTCTATGGCCAGCAGGTCGCGGTGGCCCAGCAGCAGTACGCCGCGACCCTCGCGCAGAACAACCTGTTGGCCCAGCAGAACAAGGCGTTGATCGCGGCCATCAAGGCCAACGGCGACAAGAACGCCAACCAGATCGTCAAGGCGCTGGCTGGTGCGGCGCCGAAGGGGAAGAGGTGACCAGGTGATCACGGATCCTCAGCACGCGCTGGCCCTGGGGAGCCTGTCGCTGGTCAGCAACCCGACCGATCTGACGGACCCGTTCATCGGCTTTGTGCTGGAGGCCGAGGGTGATGATGCGACGTGGGGGAACCCGCGGCCGATCGTGCAGGCGGTCGAGTCATGGTTGCTCGATGGCGCGTTGAAGTCGGTGACGGGTTGGGAGAACCGCGAGCTGTTCCTCCGAGTCCGGGTCCGTGGGGTGGATGGTCGTGCGTTGGTGCGGGCCGAGGGTGCGATCCGCGCCGAGCTGGGGCGGTTGAACACTCTGACCTGGACGCCGCCCGATGGGGTGGGGTCGCCGACGGTCTTCGAGTTGACCGAGGACTCCTGGTTCGACCACGACTTCGTCGACATGAACGAGCTGCGGCTGACCCGCGAGTTCGGTCTCCGGCTGGTGGCGTTGCCGTGGGTGCGATCCTCCAAGCTGACCGTGGCCACGGTCCCGGCGCCCTCGACACCGGCTCCGACGGTGACGGTGATCGACGCCTGCAACTCGGTCAGCGCCGACTGGCAGGTCTGGCCCGGGAACATCTTGTCCGCGGCGGTCGGGTCGGTACGCAGCGCGGAGACGATCCCCGCAGACACCCTCAACGCGATCGTGCTGCTCTCGCGGATCAATCTGTCGCAGTCCATGGCCACCTCGCCGTACCTGCGGATCGAGTTCGCCTTGATGCCCAACGGCGCCACGCTGCGAGAGACCCGGTGGCGGATCAACGGTGTGACGACCACGCCTGTCGCGGCCGGTCCTACCACGGCGTGGTTCGACTGCACCGGCATGACGTTGACTTCGGTGGAGCTGCGAGCGGTGATGGACAACCCCGGTGCGGGATCGGTCGCGGCCTGGGTCGAGTTCGCCGACATCTCACGCTCGACCGCACCACGTGATGGTGCGGCAACTGGTCGCCAGTCCTCGCGGATCATCCCGGTCGCCGGGTCGATGCGCACCCCGGGCAGTCTCACGATCGCCTCGACCACGGCCGGTCTGGGCGATGCGATCATCTTCACCCGGCCTGCGGTCGACGGCATGGCCACACCGGACCTGCAGGCCAAGCGCACCACCGGACCGGCCGCGACCATCGACGCCACCACAGTCTCCGGCGTGCGGACCGCGTTGGCCACCCAGCACGAGTTCACCATTGCGGCCAGCGCGGTGCCCGAGGCCGGACATCTGCTGGTCGCGCGGATCCGTGCCTCCTCGACCGTCTCGCGCACGTTGACGTGGGCCACCCGCTGGAAGATGGGCGGCACCACCAGCGCCGACATCGAGACCGGGACAACCACGGTCGCGCTGACCGCGAACGTGTGGGCGACGTTCATCATCGGTCGGATGCTGCTCCCGCCTCGCCGCATGGGCCCCTCCGGGTCGGTGCTGATCCGTCTGATCGCCAACGCCGCCACAGACCTTGATGAGGCATGGGCCTTCGATGTCGAGAACGGCTACCTCTCGATCTCCTCCTGCGGGGCCGGGTCGCCGGCCTCGGGATCGGTGGCATCTCGGTGGTGGTATGACTCCCCGAGCATCTCCAACGATGGGATCCCCGGCATGTGGGCCGGCACCCAGGCCGACCGCTCCGACGCCCTGGCTGTCGCCGATGACGCCCAGGCCGGCGACCTGCACGAGTTCACCCCGCCGGCGCAGGCGCTGCACCTCGTCACCCCTGGCGCCACCGACGCCTCGGCGAGCCTGTCGCACTACGCCCGCTTCCCCCACCACGTCCTCGATCTCCCCACAATCCCGGTGGGCTAGCGATGGCTGCCGAGCAGATCGTCGTGACCGACCCGGCCTCTGGACACCGGTGGCGGCTGGACTACCTACGCCGCTGCTTTGACCTGGAGCTGGAGTGGGCCTGGTCCGGCGGGTCCTCTGAGGCCACCTGGAAGATGCAGCTCGGCCCAGACTTCACCCATCCCGCGCTGCGCCGCGGCCGGCTGGTCGAAGCCCAGATCGGCAACGCGGCCACCTGGGTCGGCGTGCTGACCGAACCCGACGTCGGCCAGGACGGCACCTGGAGCCTGCGCGCCGAAGGGGCAGCAGCCCCCGGACGCCGCCGCCTGTGCCTGGACGCCCTGGGCAACGCCACCACGACCCCGGACGTCGCGATCGACCAAGCGATTGCCCGCGGCCTGCCCTGGCGACGCCTCACCTCACTCTCCGCGGTCCCGTTCGCGGCCTCTGACGAGACCATCGCGCTCAACCGGCTCGGGGACCTGCTCGACGCCTGGGCCGAGCAAGAGGGCAAGCGGTGGGGCATCGGGACCGACTGGTCGATCTACGCAGCCACGGACCCGACCACCCCGACCTGGCACATGACCCCCGGCTCCGGCACGGTCGGGCTCGCCGATGACGACTACGCCTCCGACCTCTACGTCCGCTACCAGGTCGACGCACTCACCTACGCCACCGTCCATGCCGGCGACGCCGCGGCCGCCGCGCGGTGGGGCACCGAAGAGGAACCCGTCGACGCCACCCGCCGCGGCCTGATGACCTCCGGAGACGCCACCCTCCTCGCCAGCGGCCTGCTCGCCCTCGGCGCCGCGCGCCTAGCCTGGACCGCACCCGTCGAGCCCGCCTCTCGACAGATCACCCGCGGCGGCGTCCCCGCGTTCTTGTCCTTCATCCAGCCCGGCCAGATGGTCCGCCTCCACGGCATCCCTGACCCCGTGACCGGGCGGCCCGACACCGACTTCGTCATCGGCCGAATCCGCTACGCCCCCGGATCCGACCAGATCCAACTCGCCCCCACCGAACTCGCCGCACGCAACCTGCGCGACGCCATGGAGAAGATGGTCACCACCTGGAACCCCGGGAGCGCCGCCTAATGGCCGCCACTCGCTGGGACGGCCGGACAGTTCGCCCCGCCCCGGTGATGCAGCGCGTCACGTCCTCCTCGTCCTCGACGTCTGGCACCGCCGAGCTGACGGTGATCACCGCGCTCTACACCAGCGACGGCGTGACGGAGGCCGAGGTGGTCTTCGACTGGTACAACGTGGTTAAGACGACCGCCGCTGACGTGTTCCTGATGCGCCTCTACGACGGCTCGACGCTGATGCGCTCGTGGCTGGGCAACGTCTCGATCACCAACGCCGGCGGCGGAACCCTGCGCGACATCTGGACTCCACCTGCTGGGGTGCGGACGCTGACTGGCCGGCTGGTCCGCTCCTCAGGCGGTGGCACTGCCCAGATGATCGCAGCCGCTGGTGCGCCCGCGGTGCTGACGGTCAGGCCGACCTGATGACCATGCAGGACCGGTTCGCCCTGGTGTTGTCGGCCTGCACGCTGGTCGCGCTGTGGCTGGGATGGCTCAAGATACTGCGGCCGCGGATCCGGAAGCTGTGGCAGCGCGTCGACGGCGCCCTGGACACGCTGGGTGGCCGCCCGCCGATCGTGGACAACGAGTCCGGCCGCGAACTCGCCCCGGCCTTGCCGCCGCTGGGCGAGCGGCTGGCGACGATGGAGGACGCCCTGGTCCGGCTGGCCGACGACCGTGTCCGCCTCGACGCGCTGGAGCACCGCGTCACCGCGCTGGAGACCGCCGCTGTCGAGCGCATCGCGATCCGCGCCGAGTCGGCCCAGATGCTCCGCGCCGTCGCCGAGCGCGACACCGACGTCGTCGACTCCGACGACTGACCTGCTCCCGCCGGAGCCCTGACGCACCGGGAGGTCGCTGTGCGCATGCCTGCGAGCACCCAGCGTGCGCACTTCGAGCCTGCCTGGACCGGTGACAGCTTCGTCGGCCTTCGGCAGGTGAGCAGGCACGACCTTGGCCCCGATGGCATCCGAGCCACCGACACCAACCTCCAGTGGTTCTGGCGCAAGCGACGCCGAGGCCAGCCGCGTACGGGTGAGGCGTTCGCGCTGCACTGGCGCGATCCCGCCCGGAACAACTTCCGCTACATCGTGACCAAGCGCGGACGCGTCCGGCCGATGACCCGGGCCGAGCTGCGCCGCACCCACTGGACCCCGGCTCAGGTTCACCGCTGGCGCCGGGGCCCGTCGAAGCACTCCGCGAAGCCCCGCACTTACAAGGCGATGGCACGCCGTGCCGTGGCTCTCGACGTGGTGATCATCGGGGAGCTGAAGACACCGGCCTTCCGCCGGCCCGTTCCCGCGCAGTATGTCGTCGACGCCGCGGTCGCGGTCGGCCATCCGCCGTGGTTCATGGCGCTGTACGGCTCGATGCCGCGGTGCCGCGGGAAGTGCCGAGCCGTCATCAAGGCAGGCGGGCAATTCGCGGTCATATTTGGAAGATTCCAGCGACTCCGCCCCACCTTCCGCCGCGCCGTCCGGTCGTGGCGCGTCAAGCCCACCCGCGTCTGGTGAGGAGACACCGATGACCTGGCCCACCAACCCCCGCCCTGCGAAGTCGATCGCCGCGCTTCGGGCCGAGGTCGACGCCCGCTTCCCGCACCGCTCCAAGGCGTCCGACGGGATGCTCGGTGACGCCGACCACGCCACCCGGGACTCCGACCACAACCCGTGGGTCCGGGACGGCAAGGTCGGCGTGGTCACCGCGGTCGACATCACCGAGGACTCCGCGCCCGGCGTGCCCGAGATCGCGGACCTGATCGTCGCGACGCTCATCGAGGGCCGCGATGCGCGAGTGAAGTACCTGATCCACGAGGGCCTGATCTGGCGGAGCTACGACAAGGTCCTCGGCAGCCGGCTCATCAACGCGTGGCAGCCCGCCCCGTACGCCGGCCCCAACGGCCACTTCCACCACTGCCACGTGAGCGTCTGGGACTCCAAGGCGCTCTACGACTCCACCGCCCCCTGGGGCATCTGGCCCGCACCGAAGGAGACCGTCGCCATGACCCGAGGCCCACACCCCGACGCCGCGCTCGAGCACCTCCTCGCCGCACGCCGAGAGGTCCGCAAGGCGATGGCCAACGCCGAGAAGAACAGCAAGGCGGCCAAGCTTCGCAAGCTGAGCGCGGCCAACGTCGACGCCACCGCGGCCATCCAGTCGATCAAGTCGATCAAGCCGAAGCCCAAGAAGCGCTGACGCTCCAACCCAGCCGCCCACCGGCTTGGGATATCCCGCCCACCCTGCAACCCGTCTTGGAGGCACTCATGAACCCGCTGTCCGACGTCCTGCCACCGCGCGTCCGCAAGATCGCGTACGCCATCGTCTTCGTGCTGAGCCTGGTCTTCGCGGCCTGGCAGGTCGGAGCCGGTGACCTGCTCGTCGCGGCCGGGGCGCTGATCACGTCGCTGACGTCCGCGCTCGCGGCCAGCAACGTGTCCAGCGCCGACGACCCCGCGCCCGGCCAGGACTGAGCCCCGTGACCTCCGTCCCGCGCCGCATCGCGCTGACCGTCGCGGTCGTGGAGACCGCGCTGGGTGCGGTGGCGATCGTCTGGGAGCTCGCCCAGCGCATCCGTGACAACCACCACCGAAAGGACTGACCCATGGCTTTCAACGACGCCGCTCTCGTCATCGCTGCGACTGCGATCGAGGACGCGATCACGCACATGAGCTTGCATACCACCGGGGCGGTGACGTCCTCGGCCAACGAGTCCGCTGCCGGTCGGGTCGCGGTCACCGGGTCGGTCGACGGCGACGGGGACATCACCTGGTCCGACGTGGAGTTCACCGGTGGCACCGCCTCGGGCCCGGTGGTCCGGGTCGGGTACTGGTCGGCCTCCACGGCTGGCACCTACCTCGGTGGCGCGCTGCTCTCTGGCGACCAGGCTTTCAACGCCGCTGGGGAGTACACGGTCACCTCGGTGACCGAGACCGGCACGGCGTCCTAGGTCCAGGATCGAGGGGTCGGGTAGGCGATGGCGATCACCCAGGTCGGCGCGACCACCACGACCGGTGACTCTGCCAGCGCGACCTCACGAGCCCCTGCGGTCCCCACTGGCGCCGCTGCCGGAGACATGGCCTATGTCTTCTTGGACGTGTGGGAGGCCATCGACCCGGCGATCAACGTGCCTTCGGGGTTCGTCCAGATTCTCAAGCTTTCAGGTGGGAGCGGGGGTAAGTCTTACTGCTTCCAGAAGCGCCTGACAGCGGCCGATGTCGGGACGTACTCGTTTTCTTGGTCCGGGAGTATGTGGGCCACCGCGCATTGCACGATGCTCCGCGGCGTCAAGGCGTCCGGCGACCCGGTCGGATCCAACTACGCCACCGCCCTCGCGATCTCGTCGACTTTCCCCTCGGTGAGCGTCTCCCCGTCGTACGCCCCGGGCGCCCAGCCCGCGCTGCTGTGGCACGGCTACAACGACAGCGCGGGCTCCCACGCGGCCCCGACCGGATTCGCCAAGACGGCCGAGGTCGACTGCGCCGTCGATGCCATCCTGCTCCCGACGTCAGGGTCCTCCTGGACCGCCTCGGGTGCCACCGTCTCGGCATCGTCGGCGATCAAGGCACTGCTGATCGCGGTCGAGCCCGAGGCCGGAGGCGGCGATCCGAACGAGGGCAGCGGATCCGGCGCCTGGACCTTCGCCGGGTCCGCGTCCGGTCACGCTCCGGCCCTCGACCCCAACGCCGGCACCGCAAGCGGTACGTATGCCTACACGGGCTCCGCGACTGGTCGCCGCGAGGCGGCCGGTCAGGCTGCCGGCGCCCACACGTGGACAGGCGCTGCTACGGGTCGTCGCGACCCCAGCGGCACCGCGGCGGGCATCTGGTCCTACGCGGGGACAGCGGCTGGTACGCGGCCCAGTTCCGGCACCGCAACCGGCAGCCTCACCTACGCCGGAACCGCCACCGGACACGCCCCCGACATCGACCAACCCACCGGCACCGCGACCGGCGCAACCAGCTGGACAGGAGCCGCGACCGGCGCACGCCCCAGCGCCGGGACCGCAGCCGGAACGCTCACCTGGACCGGGACTGCGGTCGGACACTCCGGCATCACCCCCTACACCCCGGCGCCACCCGCGCGCACCCGCACCGTCTCTGCCGAGCCCCGCACCCGCGTCGTCGCCAGCCAGGACCGCACCTACCGGATCGGAGCGTCATGACCAGCACCACCATCTGGGCCCACGACCCCGACGCACGCCTGGACTACACCTGGGACTGGACCGCCTGGCTCACCGAGGGCGAGACCATCACCAGCGCCGAGATCCTGCCCACCGACGGCCTCGCCACCGATGACACCGGCCACGACGACACCACGGTCACCACGTGGGTCACGACCAGCCTGGAGGCAGGCAAGAGCGGCGGAGTCACGTGCCGGATCACGACCAGCGCCGGACGCATCGACGACCGCACCATCACCCTGCAGATCGCCGACCGCTAGCGGCACGCCGGGAGCGTCACCACTGACCACCGCCAGCAACACCGCCGGCGGCTGCCCCGTGATGGGGCGTACCTCTCAGGAGGTGGGCGTGATGCCCAAAGAGATTATCTACAGGAGTGGCCATGACCCTTCGCCCTGCGACCCGACGACTCGGGTCCAGGTCGGCTGGGAGCGTGGTGGCTCGTACGTCGAGATCGCGACCGTCCAGCCCGGAGGGCAGGTGGCATTCAAGGACCCGGACACAGGGGACTTTCTGCCAGCGAGCCAGGCCGACCCGGGGTTCTTCATGACCATCGATCGCGACGGCATCAACCGGCTGATCCGCACCCTGCGCCGCGCACGCGACGCCGCGTTCGGCGCCGACGCCTGACAATGCCCCCTGTCGTCCGCTGAGCGCACGGCAGGGTTTGTGCTCGGCCTGACCAGCCGAGAGTCGGCAGACACAACAGCGCGCGGGTGGTTCCGTGCAACCCGCTGACGACACGTCGCAGCGGGCTCGTCGTGGCCGACACTCAGCCCCCCCGTCACCCTCGTGGTGGCGGGGGGCTTTGTCATGTCCGCCTACTCGACCCGCTCGATACTCCCCGCCGCCACCCACGACTGCACCACGCTCAGATGCTCATGCGCCCCCACGTACCGCGCCTCGACCACCCACCCCTCCCACCGACCCTGACGCTGCCGCCACATCAGCAGCAGCCCCGGCGACGACGACGCACCCGACCGCACCCACACATGCACCGGCTCCGTCGACCGCACCTCGAACGGCGGATGGGGTCGAGGGCCGGCGGTGTGCATCGACACGACGGGCTCAGCAGACCCACTCGACCGGATCGTGCGGCAACCCATTAGCGTCCTCCCACGCCCACAGCGCCGCCGCATAGCCGAGCCGGTAGGCGTCCTCACGTCGGTGCTCACGCAGCCACCGACGGGCAGCCTCGGCGCCCTTGGTCAGGCAGACGGTGCGGCCCTGGTCGAAGCCGTTGGCGTAGTCGGTCTCGGCGCGGGTTCCCATCGAGCGAGTAGAACATACGTTCGAACGGTGGAGCAAGGCGAGTTGTGCAGACACGAGGAACGTCCCCCCGTAGTCGGCCTGCCGTCCTATGGTGTCGGCTGTGCAGAGCAGTCGCCCGCTCCTGCGGGCCTACATTGATGAGACCGGCGATCGCGGATCCTCCGGCAACGCGTCCCCGTTCTTCGCCTTCGCTGCGGTCCTAGTAGCAGAGGAACATGACCCGCAACTACGTGCGGCCGTCTCGAAGCTGCGACGCGACTTCAAAGTCCCGACCGGCAAGCCGCTGCACTGGAGCCAACATGTGAAGCCGTTCGCCCGCCGGCAACACTCGGTGAACACCCTGCTGAGCCTCGGTGACCGCATCCAGATCGTGTACGTCGGCGTCGAGAAGGCCGGCATCCCCGCTTGGGCGAAGATGAAGAACGACCAGGCGACCTTCTACAACTTCGCCAGCGGCCTCGTCGTCGAGCGCGTGCTCCTCGCTGCGCGCCACTGGCCCGGCGGTGCCAGGGATGTGGTCTTCCGCTTTGGTCACGTCCGAGGCTTCGACCACACCAGCACGAAGGACTACATACGACTCCGCGCTCAACGAGCAGATCCGAGCTGGGTCCCGTGGGGATTGATCCGCGGTGAAATCCGATTCGATGATCAGGCATCGTGGGACGGGCTGCAGGCTGCTGACCAGTACGCCGGCATGCTCAGTGCAGCGCTCCGACCAGATTCGTTCGGCAACTATCAGCCTCATCATCTAGTGGCGATCAGGTCACAGATGCGCGAAGTCAACGGCAGGTGCTGGAACTACGGCTTCAAATGGCTCGGCAACGAAGGCACGCTGACCTCGCTGCCGTGGTGGTCGACTCTCAACCTAACCGGGATGTGAGAGGCCGATCAGGAGGCCCGGGGCGCTGCATCCGGATGATCCGGAAGGGTCTGGCAGCAGACCAAGCGTTTCTCCCCGCAACCTCCTGATCGGCCAGCTCTCAGCTTCAGATGTCGCTCTACCACAAGTCGACGACTGACTGGTGCAGAGGCCAACAGTAGCGCCGGAGCGTCGATTCGTACAGAGCAAAGCGCGGCGTTTCCACAAGAATTCGCAGGTTGTCCACAGCCCGCGGGTAGTTATCCACAGGCGACTTATCCACAGACCTACCCATCCCCTCACGCGGCCCCAGGGATCGCAGCAGCAGCAAGAGCAGCGTGCTCGTCCAGGACCTGGGTGTAGATGGCGGTCGTGGCAGGGGAGGCGTGGCGAGCAAGCCGCTGGGTCGTCCGCAGGTCACCGCCCGTCGCACGCAGCACCTGAGTGCAGTAGTAGTGCCGAAGCGCGTGGGGGACCGCGACGACGCCCGCCCGGCGGAAGGCTCGCTGGACAGCCGTCGAGACAGAGCAGCGGTGGACGTGACCCGTCGCCGAGTCCGTCGCGAACCAGTAGCCCTGCGCGGGCATGGCCGCAGCCAGACGCTCCAGGACCGGCGTCACCGGCACGGTCGACGTGACGTCGCCCTTGCCGTAGATCAGCAGCTCGCCGCCGCGGAAGTGCTCGCCCCGGATCTTGGCGATCTCGTGAGCGCGCAGGCCAGCGAAGGCCGCCAGGGTGACGTACGCCCGAGTCCAGTCGGCCCGACGATCAGCGCACGCCGCAAGCACGCGCTCCACCTCGACCGGCGTCAGCGGGTGGGGGAGGCCCCGACCAGGCTTCGGCGACGGAAGGCGTCCGGACGGGTCATCCTCCCGCCGGCCCGACTCCGCCAGCCAGCCGTAGAACGCCCGCAGGTGAGCACGGTAGGTCGCCAGGCTGGACCGCTTGACCGGCTCGCCGTCCGGACCGGTCAGTGCTGCCAGCCACGCCGTGAGGTCGTCCACCTCGGCGACCATCGGGTCCAGCGTCCGCGCGAGCCGCCCGATCGTCGCGATGCGCGAGTCGATGGTGCGGGGGGAGTGCCCTGCGGCCATGCCTCGCAGTCGCCACGCGTCGAGCACGTCGGCGAAGGTCTCTGGGAACGGCAGGGGCACATCCCCATTGTCCTCTAGGCGGAGCGGGTTTCGGGGCAGCGCGATCGGCGCGTGTGTAGTGTCCATGCAATCCGACTCCGGCATGTTTTCACGGCCGGGTCCGGGGAATCGCAGAACTCGCGCGACCGGTCTATCCCAGTTCATGCCGCCCGCGAGAAAGGTAGAACCTTCGGATCAGAAGGTTTGGGGTTCGAATCCCTACGGGCGCGCTCTGCAACTAGGCCCCCGCCGGGCCAGAGCCTGGCGGGGGCCTCTCCCGTTTCGAGCCAGTGGAGATCGACGCCGGTCGCTAGGGCCCACATCTTCAGCGTGATCGGTCGAACCGCTCGCTGATCGAGTTCGGCGCTCGTCACCGTGCCATGCGACACACCGATCTCCTGTGCGAAATCCCGGACGCCGAGTCCCGTGCGCGAGCGGGCCATCCGTAGCCGCCACCCGAGCGTCAGCTCGGGGATGAATCCGGGCTCTGGGGAAGTGGTCATGTGTCCAAACTAGGACAACTTCCGGGTTCGGTCAAGATCTCGCCTTGTTAGTACTTGTCCTAACTCGGGATATGTCCTAAGTTCGCTCACATGACCAGTCAGCCGGATGTTCTCAGCGTCGCCCAAGTGGCCGCTGCGCTGAGCCTCACAGAGCGAGCCGTCCGCCACCGGATCAAGGCGGGCACGATCACTGCCACGAAGCTCGGCCCAGGAACGGCGTCCTATGTCATCTCCCGCGCCGAGGTGGAGCGCGTGAAGGCCGAGCCCAGCCCGGCGCAGCGGGTGGCGTCCTAATGACCGCCCCGCCGGGCATCGTGCCCGACCTCAGCACCACGGGACGCCCGGCCGATATCCGGGTGAGCAAGGCGATGCGGCATCGGCTCGCGGCTGCGCTGTCCTCGTCGACCGGCATGTCGTTCGCCTCGGCGCGGGCGGTCATCGCTCAGCGGGCCGGGGACTCACTCGACGACCTGGAGGCGTGGCTCCACGCGACCTACCGCGTCGACCCGACCGGCGTCACGGCCGTACGCCGCGTCACTCGCGAGCGGGGCTTCTGATGGCGCGAGGGAAGCACGGAGCAGCGGCAGCGCAGCGGCGGGCCGACGCGTCCGAGGCCGCTCTGGTCGCCGAGCGCGCCGCCGCCGCGCAGAAGATTGACGAGCTGGTCGAGGAAGCGCGGCGACTCCGCATGGAGAACCAGCAGCTGAAAGGTGCCTTGACCAGCAAGGCGCACGAGATCGCCGCGGTCGAGATCCAGCGACTCACCGACGCGCACCACGCCGCACTGGTCAACGCCCAGACCGCCTACGAGACCAAGGTCGCGCAGGCATTCGAGATCATCAGCGCCGACGACGCCTTCCGGATCAACATCGACCTTCTCCCCCGGGTGGCCGAGATTCTCGGTGTCTCGCCGGCGACGCTTGTGCCCGGCGCAGTCAAGAGCCGCACATCCCGCCGCAACCTCGCGAGCGCTCGGAAGCTCCGCGCCCACACCGACCTCCTGCGTCAGGCGAGGGAAGCCTGATGGCCGGCGGTAAGGCGTTCCGCGACATCGAGAAGCGGCTCACCAGTCTCGGGTTCGTCTACGACCACACCAACTCCAAGTCGCAGTACGTGTACACGCACCCGCGTCACGCCGACCTGGCCGTGAATCCCGGCATCAGCGAGGCCCCGGCGCGCGACCTGCTGCGGAGGGTCGAACGGTCCCTTGGCTGCGAGCAGCGGCGTCCCAAGCGGTCCGCGACGGCAGCGAAGAAGCGTCAGGCCGGTGAGCGCGAGCAGCTCCGCCAGGAGGCCGACCGGCTCGAACAGGCCCGCCAGCGCATCCTCCGCGAGCGCGACGCCCTGCTCGACGGCGCCGCCAGCCACCTGACCAACGCCGAGATCCGCGACCTGGAGTGCCGGGTCCGCGAGATCGAGCAGCAGCAGCGCGAGATCGAGGCACTGATGACCGAGCGTCCACGGAAAGGCCGTGAGCGCGCCAAGCACAGGAGCGGAGACCGATGACCACCCAGCCCTCCCTCTTCGACCTGGCTCCGCTGGTTACGCCCGACTACGCGCCGGAGCTGACCCTGGCTGAGCGGTACGCCGCGTTCAAGGCGGCCAACCCGCAGGTGCTCGATGCCTTCGAGGCGCTCACGTCCGAGTGGCTGGCGGCTGGTCATGCGCGGGTCGGGATGAAGGCCGTGGCTGAGCGTGCGCGCTGGGAGACCGGCATCCGGACGGGCGAGGCGTGGAAGGTCAACAACTCGTTTGTCGCGTTCATCGCCCGCGACCTGATCGAGCGGCATCCCGAGTGGGCCGGCGCTATCGAGACAAGAGAGCAGAGGGCAGCAGCATGAGCCCGTCCCTCCGCGTCCTGTACGCCGTCCTGACTGCGGTGCTGATGTGCCACGTGGCTGCTGAGCCGTCGCGGGATCGGGTCGCGGCGCTCTTGCTGTGGCTCGCGTACTGGTGGGCCCGCGAGCAGATGTGCCGCCTGGAGCGCGAGGTCGAGCGGCTCCAGGCGAAGGTCCGGGTCCGCGAGTTCTGGTACTCGGTGTCGAAGGGCAAGCGATGAGCACCCCCCACGGCACCCACAGCAAGTACGCCCGTGGCTGTCGGTGCAATGAGTGCCGCGAGGCGCACCGGGTCTACACCGCCGCGCGCCGCAAGGCCGCTCTGGCCGCCGGGACGCTCAGCCATGGTCGGAGGTCGACCTTCGACGCCGGGTGTCGGTGCCCGAAGTGCAGGGCGACGAGGCAGATCGCCTACCTGCGCGAGTACGAGCCGAAGTCCGGCCGCCGGCGGCTGTCAGATCCGTACGCCGCCCCTTAGTCCCCCCGGGGTCACCAACCCCGGACAGCAGTTCTGCCCACCCAGTAAGGAGAAAGTCCCATGACGAAGCTCGCCAGCAGCCTCCCGGGCGGTGATGCGAATGGCCTGGTGGCCATCGCTCGCCAGCTCATCGACAGCCCGCACGACGTGCACGTGGTGATCGGGATCGTGGACTGCAAGCGGTCCTCGATCGACCACGACAGCGGGGAGATCGTCCCCACGGCACGGATCCGTCGTATCGAGGTCATCGGGGACCAGGACAAGGATCTCGCGGCCAAGATGATGCGCCGCGCGCTGGAGGAGCGGACCGGGAAGACGGTCCTGCCCTTCGACCTGGAGGAGGACCTCCGCGCCGCGTTCGGCCGGGTCGATCCCCAAACGGGAGAGATCTTGGGTGACGAGTGATGCGGACGCTCGCGGAGCGCTTCTGGCCGAAGGTTGACCGCCGAGGAGCTGGTGATTGTTGGGTGTGGCGCACGCGAGCGCATGCGGCGTAAGAGGCAGGCCGACACCGGCGAGATCCTCGGCGACTGATCGCCGGACAGCAGTCGGCCCTCGCCCGTGGACGCGGGCGAGGGCCGGAAGTCCCGTAGCAGAGACAGAAAGAAGGTTACACCGATGGACCAGTCAACCGACTACATCGGCGCCGACACGGAGCGCCAGTACCTCCTGGAGGTGTACCCGGATGGCCACATGGTCATCAAGACGCGGGTGCAGTCCTGGGAGACGTGGGGCCCGGGAGTCGTCATGCGTCCTGGAGTCCAGTCATGAGCGGCATCTTCCTGGTCGTCGCCCTCGCCGTGATGGTCGTGCTCTTCGCCATCGCGTGGTCGAAGCTGGAGGAGGAGCGCCGTCACAGCGCCCGCCTCGCCGCTGCTGTGGACCACAACGCGAGGCTGGTCGAGCAGACGCGCGCCGACCTCCGCGATGCCTCCGCCGCTGCTGCCGCTGACCGTGCCGAGGTGGAGCGGCTGGGGCTGCTGCTGATCGAGCACCGTGTGTGCCCGGACCTCCTCGCTGCTCAGGACCAGGCGCTTGCTCTGGTCGCGCCGGTCGCTGACGTGGTGCCGATGCGGGGGGAG
>CAZDAO010000013.1:0-26681 GCA_964503015.1 uncultured Nocardioides sp.
GGCGCCGACCAGATCGCGGTCGGTTGCCCCTTCTGCCGGGTGATGCTCTCCGACGGGCTCACCGCCGAGCAGGCCAAGGGCGAGGCGCGCGAGGAGGTCGAGGTCCTCGACGTCGCGCAGATGCTCCTCGCCTCGGTGAAGGGCGAGCAGGCGACCAAGGCCGCCCCCGGCGGGGACCCCGCTTCTACCGACCCGAGGATGACTCACCTGGGCAGGACCAACACGCCACCGTGACCGGCAACCTGGCAGATGCGTCCCACGGCAAGGGCCGGATGCCGGTTTGATGGTTCGGGCTCGCCTGACGGCCTCGGTGCTTCTTCAGCTGGGCTGGCAGCGCTGCAGCGCGGAGTGGAGAAGTTTCGGGTTCGCCCGGTCTCCTCCCTCGCGTTGGGGACGCGCGGAGCCGCCGGCGAACCGGGCGGTCGTTGACACCACACGAAGAGTGTGCAACATTCACGCCCAGAATGCGTATGTTGCACTCTGTCAACGTTGACGTCTAGTTCAGGGTGGGGACCGTTCCTTGAAAATCATGGTGTGTGTGAAGCGAGCCGCCGAGGTGCCTAGTTATGTGGAGTTCCTCGCGACTGGTACCGATGTCGACCCGGCCTTCCTGACGTACGAGGCCAACGAGGCCGACACGTATGCGGTGGAGGAGGCGCTTCGCCTGCGCGATGACAACGGTGACGGTGAGGTCATCGTCGTGACCGCGGGCGGCGAGGGTGCCGAGGAGACGCTACGGCGCTGCATCGCGATGGGTGCCGACCGCGCGGTGCGGGTTCCGCTGGCGCTCGAGGAGGCCGTCGACCCGGTGCTGGTGGCGCGTCGGCTCGCCGCGGCCGTGCGGCGGGAGGAGCCGGACCTGATCTTGTGCGGCGTGCAGTCCAGCGACTCCGCCCAGCAGTCGACCGGGCCGGCTCTGGCCTCGGCCCTGGGGCTGCCGAGCGTCTCCGTGGTCACCAAGGTGGACCTCGACGGCGACGGCCTCGTGGTGCGTCGTGAGTTCGAGGGTGGCCTCGCCGAGCGCGTCGAAGTCGAGCGCCCGGCCGTCGTCACGGTGCAGACAGGGCTGAACGAACCGCGCTACGGCACCTTCAAGGGAATGATGAGGGCCAAGAAGGCCAACGTCGAGGTGGTCGAGGACGCCTCGTCGGCTCCGCGCGTGACCGTACGCCGGATGTACCAGCCAGCGACCGATGAGGGCGGCCGCACCAAGGTCGAGCAGGGCAGCCCGAGCGAGGTCGCCGCTCGGATCGTGGAGATCGTGCGGGAGGCGCAGCGATGAGCGAGATTCTGGTGGTCGCGGAGCACCTCGACGGTGCGCTCTCGGACGTGACGCGGGAGCTGGTGACCGCGGCACGCGCGTTGGGTGGTCGAGTGACGGTCGGCGTGCCTGGCGCCCGTGCCGCCGAGCAGGCAGCCGCGATTGATGGCGTGGACCGGGTCTTGCTCGTTGCCGACGGTTCGACCGACGGTTTCGACCACGAGCAGAGCGCCCACGCGGTGCGCACCTTGATCGACTCCGTCTCGCCCGAGGTCGTGCTGTTCGGGTGGTCGATCCGGTCCGCGTCCTACGCGGCCAGCGTGGCCGAGAGCCTCGACCTGCCGTTCGTTGCCGATGCGATTGCACTGTCACGCGAGGACGACGGGACGCTGGTCGCCGTGCGGCCCATGTACGCAGGCAAGGTCCATGCCGAGCTTGTCTTCGACTCCGCGCCGGTGGTGGCGATGCTGCGAGCGGGCGTGTGGTCGCCGTCAGGGGAGGCCTCCCAGGCTGCTCCCATCGAGCAGCTCGCCCCCCCGGACGCCGGCGCGAGGCGCGTGCGGCACCTCGAGTACATCGCACCCGCCCCGGGTGTCGACCTCACGCAGGCGGACGTCATCTTTGCGATCGGTCGCGGCGTCGGGTCTCAGGAGAACATCCCCGTCTTCGCCGAGCTGGCCAAGTCCATGGGTGTGCAGCTCGCCTCGTCCCGTCCGATCGTGGATGTCGGCTGGCTGCCGACCGCTCACCAGGTGGGCCAGACGGGCGTGACCGTCAAGCCCAAGGTGTACGTCGCCTTCGGGATCTCCGGTGCACTCCAACACGTGGCCGGCATGAAGGACAGCAAGATGGTGGTTGCCGTGAACACGGACCCCAGCGCCCCGATCTTCGGCATCGCCGACGTCGGCTTCAACGCCGACATCCTCGAGGTCGCGGCCAGTATGCGGGAGCTCATCTAACCACCGCGACGGCGCAGCGCCGGGAAGTCCGTTTCCTCCGGTCGCCGCGCCCGCGTCACCTCGGCGGACTGCATGCGCCGCTCGATCACCCCGACTCTCGTCTTGGGGGTCGCAAACAGGAAGCCACCACAATGACTTTCGGGACGACCGTGAGCCTGCCACCCCCGTTCCTCGGTTCCATCGTGCTACTCGGCTCGATCGGTGCTCTCTCCGCGATCTTGGCTCATCGCAGTGTGAGCGTCTTCCACGACGGCCTGCGGCCTGTGATGCGCGACTACCGACTCGGCAACCTCGCGCACAAGGACGTCGGGCGTACGTCGTTCCGGCTGGGCTGGGGCTTCTTCTGGGCATTCGGCATCCCGTTCTCCCTGGGAGCCGTCATCCCCCTGGTCTACATGATCTTCATGGCGACTGACTGGATCGGTGTCTCGACTCGGGGGCGTCTCGACGTGCGCTGGTACCGCTCCGGCAGGGCGCTGGGAGGCGTGCTCCTGGCGGGGCTCTTCGGCGCGCTGTGGGGCGTCATGGTGGCACTGGTGCTCCGCGGTCTGGCCGAGCTCATGCAGCTCCTGCCTGTCGACATGTTCGATGTCACGGCCATGTTCGCTGCGCCCGCCGCCGGGGCCTACTTCCTGCTGGTGCTCCTGCCGATCGCCTACCACTATGGTTACCGCAAGGCGGTCGTCGTGCTCGTGCTGGCCTCGGTGGTGTGGGGCGTGGCGGGAGAGCGCGGCTGGCCGGTGCCCTCCGCGTTCGGGTTCGGCGTCATCGCCGTGGCCATGCTGTTGCTCCTGGCCATCGAGACCAGGACGGCGAAGTCTGCCGCGGCGGGGGACGAGGGCGGCGGCCCGGACTGGGCCATGCTCGACGACGACGATGAGGACGAGGACGAGGACCTCGCCGCCAACCTGCGGCGGATCCGTTCGGCTGCCATCCCGCTGATCGCCCTGTCGATGCTCATGGGCGCCGCCTACAACTGGGGCGTGATGGCGAAGGACCCGGTGTCCGGCGTTCTGTACGCCCAGGGACTCGCTGTGCCTGCAGCACTCGTCATGGCGGTATGGGCATTCTCCTACGTCCCGATGAAGTTCACGACCGCGACGATGACCGGATGCATGGCCACGGGCACCTTCCTCGAGGTCGTCGTCGCGCTGCTCATGCCCGACCCGTGGACAGCCGCCATCGCGTGCGGCCTGTTGAGGCTGGGTGAGATCTACGCGCTCCGCCCGGTCGTCGGGCTGATTCAGCGGGTCCCGCAGATCCGCACGTTGGCAGACGTCGTGCGGACCGCGATCTTCCAGGTGATGGAGATCGGATGTCTGATTGGTGGCGCGCTCGCCGCCTCCCACCTGGCGGGAGAGTGGGGAGTCGGCATCGTCATCGGAGCGTGGTTCCTCAACGCACGCAAGAGCAACCCGGTGATGCCGATGTCGGTGGGAGTCGTGGCCGCACTCGGGGTGGGCCTCTTCGTGAACGTGCTCGCGTTGGTCGGACTGAGCCTGCCGTAGCCCTACTGCCAGGTGAGCAGCCTGCGGGGATTCCCCACGGTGATCTGCTCGATGTCCTCGTCGGTGGCGCCCTCGCGGCGCAGCCAAGGGACGACGCGCCACGGCACGAAGGTGTAGCCGGGCCCGCCGCCCCACGCCACACGCTGGCTACGCCGAGCCATGTCGCCAGACAGGCACAGTTGGCCGGCGAAGCCGTCCCGGACGAGACGCATGAGGCTGTCGACGCGGGCCGCGTCAGGCTCGTACCAGTCCTTGGAGAAGCAGTCGTAGCCGAGGAAGAACCCGTCGGCAGCGAGCGCGCGGTGCTCTTCGTAGTTCAGCCGGCGGTCGAGGTGGCCGAGGCAGACCCGGAGGGGGTCCGCACCGGCACTGGCCAGGATGCTTGCCTGCTCCGCCGCCATGGTGCCTGCCGTGGTGTGGGTCGTGATGGGTGCGCCGGTCATCACCTGCGCCTTGGCCGCGGCCCGGAGGACCCGCCGCTCCGCCGGGGAGACCTCGTCGCGCGAGCTGCCCGCCTTGATGATGCCGGCTCGGATGTGGGTGCCATCGCACCCCTCCGTGAGGTCACGCACCATCTCCTCGACGATCTGCTCCTCGGACATCGACGGTACGTCGAGCGCCTGGGCCCAGTAGTCCTCGGACACATGCCCCGTGGTGGCGACCACGTGCACCCCCGACGCCTCGGAGATGCGACGCAGGGCCAGGACATCGCGACCGAACTCCGGTACGGTCAGCTCGATCAGCCCGCGCCCCCCAGCCTGTCGGAAGAGCGCCAGCTCGTCGATGCTGCGCTGCTCGTCGTCGAGCACCATGTCCCCGTCGTCCTGCAGACGAAGCGACGGAGTCGTCATCAGGTGCTCGTGGCACAGCGTCATTCCCAGGTCCTCCGGGGCGATGTCGCCGCCGACCGTGCGGACGAATCCGCGCTCGATCGACGGATCCACTTGACCGGAAGTGATAGTCATCATAATGTCATGATAACTCAAGGAGGATGACAGGATGACAAGCGGGAGTGTGGACATGCACGAGTTTCCGAATCGGAGCGACGTGCTGTTCTTCGTGGGTGTCTCCACGTCGTCCTCGAGCATCATGTCGCTGTTCCCGCGATGGGCTCAGGCCCTCGGTCTCGATGCGGAGATACGCGGCATCGACCTGCCCCTGGACGCCTCGCCGCAGGAGACGCGTCGTGCCGTGGAGGCGGTCGTCACGACCCCACGATCGCGCGGCGCACTTGTCACGACGCACAAGTCCAGTGTCTTCGAGCATGCGGCCGACATGTTCGCTCATCTCGACGACGCCTCGCGGCTCTGCCGAGAGGTGTCGTGCATCGTGGTCGGTGACGGCGACGGCGCCATCCGCGGTTTCGCCAAGGACGTGCTCACTGGCGGCCTGGCCATCGACCACCTGCTCGGGACGGCGGAGCTCGAGCAGCTGCCCCGATCGGTAGTGCTCCTGGGCGCGGGCGGCGCCAGCCTGGCCATCGCGGTGCACCTTCTCTCCCGTCAGGACGCCCCCGCCCGTCTCATCGTCACCGACCGACGAGCCGAACGACTCGATTCCATCCGAGAGGTGTGCCGTGAGGTCGGCGCCGAGGCCGTCCTCGAGACACGCCAGGTCGCCACGCCCGAGGACTCGGACCGGCTGGTGACCGACAGCGAGCCCGGCACGCTGGTCATCAACGCCACCGGCCTGGGCAAGGACCTTCCCGGCTCGCCCCTGAGTGACGCAGTGCGGTTCCCCGCCCGGGCAGTCGCCTGGGACCTGAACTACCGCGGGGACCTGACGTTCCTGGAGCAGGCCAGGCGGCAAGAGCTCGGTGACGAGGTTGTGTCGGTCGACGGGTGGCGCTACTTCCTCCACGGCTGGACCGAGGTGATCAGCGAGGTCTTCGACGTGGCGATGACACCGTCGACGTTCGCCATGCTCGGTGACATCGCGCAAAGCCTGCGACCCGTCGAGCCGGCTCAGTCGTGACCGCCGTCGTCCTACGTGAACCTCGGCGCCAGAGTGAGCCCCGGCTGGTGCCGGACAACGCTGATCTCGAGCCGGCTGCGGTCTGCGCGATGCCAGGCCTGGAAGTACTCCACGACCTCGCCTCGATCGTCGCTCCCCACGGATTCGATGTAGATCACGGGGTCGCCAGCGTCGATCTCGAGCAGACGCGCGAGCATCCCCTCCGCCCTGATGGCCTCCAGCGAGCGCTTGCCGGACTCGATGCGCAGGTTCCATCCGTCTTCGAGGATCCGGTACAACGACGTGTGCGCGAGGTCGGCGTTGCGGAGCCGGTCGAGGAGCTGCTCGTTGTCGGAGTTGATGTAGGACTTGACCAGGGCGATAACCATGTCATCCACCCGGCGCAGCCGTACGATCTCGATGACCCTCGCGTCGTCGGGCAGGTCCATGATGGACGCCGTCTGCTCCGGTGGTCGGATGAGGTCGATGCTGATGACCTCGCTGAGCACCTCGTGACCTTGGCTGGTGAGGTCCTCGAAGAATCCGACGGTGCTCTCCATGAACTGCTCGCGGATCTTGGGCTCGGCCACGAACGTGCCCTTGCCGCGACGCCGGATGAGCATGCCCGCAGTGGCCAGCTCCCCGATGGCCTGCCTCACGACGGTGCGGGAGACGGCGTACCGCTCACCGATCTCGGCCTCGCTGGGCAGGAGGTCGCCTGGCTGGAGGCCGTCGTCCTTGATCTGCCGGAGCAGGAGGTGCTTGAGCTGCTCGTAGTAGGGCACGTTGACATCTCGCCGAATGCTGGCCCTGCGTCCTGTAGTCAATCGAGAACTCACCCCGTCATAGATCACGATGTTATGCCGTCCGGACAAGATGATACGTGATTCCGGTCCCCGGACGGCTGATGAGCCACCGGGACCTGCCCGACGGACCACGGATAGCAAACGAAAGGGACGACACAGATGACCGACACCAAAAAGATCCGGGTAGTCGCAGCCGGCGTCGACGCCGAGACGATGGCGCAGCTGGCGCGCGATGCCGGTGACGGACGCGTCGACGCCGTCGCAGTCAGCGACATGCAGGGCGCGAAGCTGGTCAAGAAGGGACAGGCCGACTTCTACCTGGGTACGTGCTGGTCGGGTGGTGGCGGCGCGCTCGCCGCTGCCACCGCCCTGCTCGGCGCCGCACGGGTAGGCATCGCCGGCACTCCCGGTATCGCAGCGGACCCCGAGAAGATCGGCCTCCTCCTGCAGGACGGCAAGGTGGCATTCGGTTTCCCCTACGAGCAGTCGCGCAGCGCGATCCCGCTCATCATCTCGGCCATCCTTGCCCGTCAAGTGGCTGCGACCGGCGAGGAGCGCACCCGTGCCTGACCTGACCCCGGTGCCGTTGGCGCTCGAGGTGGGAGCCGTGTTCGAGGAACGCCTCGATCTGCTGGAGGAGGCTGGCCAGATCACGCCACTGGCGCGGCGGCTCACCGAAATCATGGTGGCAGAACTGGCGAACGAGTTCCAGCTCGTCCTCGACGAGGAGTCGGGCGCGCCCATGGTCACCCACATCGCGATGGCGCTGACGCGGTTGAATCGGGGCGAGGTCGCTGCACCCCTCTCGGAGTCGCTGGAGAAGGAGCTCGCCGACCGCGTGTCCGAGCGGGCAGCGGTCACGCGGCTCATGAATGAGACCGCCGAGGTGCTGGGTCGTGAGGTGCCCGAGACGGAGATCTCGTACATGACGCTGCACCTGAGCGCATTGGTGCTGAAGCCGTGACCGGCGAATCCGCACGTCGGGTTGTCGTCCTGGTCCTCGACGGTTTCGGGGTCGGCGAGATGTCCGATCGTCCCCCGGAGGATGCGGATGCCAACACACTGCGCAACATAGGTCGGGCCGAGGGGCCGCTCGACCTCCCGAACCTGGGGCAGGTGGGGCTAGGCCACCTGACCGACGTGTCGGGGGTGCCGGCAGTCGAGGCACCCACGGCCGCCATCGGCAGATGCCGGCTCGGCTATCCGGGCGCGGACACCTTCATGGGTCACCAGGAGCTGATGGGCGGCGGCATCGAGTCCGTCGAGCTGCGACTGCTCTCCGAGGTGCGGGAGACGGTGTGGGTGGCCCTGGAGAAGGCGGGCTTCGGCTGTGAAGACATCGACGACGCGGATTCTCCCATCCTGGTGGAGGGTTGTGTCCTGGTGCACGACAACGTCGAGGCGCGTGCCCGCCTGAACATCAACGTCACCGCGTCACTGGACGACATCACGTTCGACCGCTTGACCGAGATCGGGTATGTCGTTCGGGACGCCGTGCGAGTCCCTCGCGTCATCGTGGTCGGTGGCCGCGGGTTCGGGGTAGCTGAGATGCGACAGCACCTCGTCGAGCGCGACCCCGGGCAGGTCGGCGTGGACACGCCCGGACTCGGTGTTTACGACGAGCACTACGAGGTGCGACACCTCGGCGTGCGTGTCGAGACCTCCGGGCAGGTGCCGACTCTCGCGCACGCTGCCGGCCTGGACGTGTTGCTGCTTGGCAAGGCAGCGGATGTCGTCGAGTGCGAAGGAGCTGCCAGCGAGAACCTGATCGCCACCGACGAGGTGCTCGCCCGCACGATCGAGGAGCTCGGTCGCATGGAGCGGGGGCTGATCGTCGCCAACGTGCAAGAGACCGACCTGGCCGGGCACGAGCAGAATGCCGCGCGCTTCGTCCGGATGCTGCAGGTCGTCGACCAGCGGCTGCCCGAGTTGCTCGCGCAGCTCGGTGATGGCGACGTCCTCTTCATCACCGGCGACCACGGCAACGACCCCACGATCGGACACAGCCAGCACACCCGCGAGTTCACCCCGGCCATCGCGTACGGCACCGCCGTCAAGCCGTCACGTCTTGGCACTCGCGACTCACTCGCCGACATCGGCGCGACCGCAGCGGATTGGCTCGACCTTCCTTCGACCAACTCCGGTACTTCGTTCCTCAAGGAGATCACGTGTTCCTAGACGCAACCCGACGGCGCAACCCGCGACTCATCGAAGCGGCCGTCGACCTGCACCGCGCCGGTCAGATCCCGTCCAACTGCTACGTCGTGGACATCGACACCGTGGCGGCGAACGCGCGAGCCGTGTCCGCCGCGGCGACGGCCCACGGGCTCGTGACCTACCAGATGACCAAGCAGTTCGGACGAAACCCGCTGGTGGCGCACGCGGTTGCGCGCAACGGCATCGAGCGCGTCGTGGCGGTCGAGTTCGAGGAGGCGCGCCTGCTGCACTCCAACGGACTGAAGATGGGGCACCTCGGTCACCTCACCCAGGTGCCCGTCGGCGAGATGCGCACCGCCCTCGAGATGGAGCCGGACCTCGTGACCGTCTTCGGCCTCGAGCAGGCCGAGCAGGTCTCGCGGGCAGCCGTCGAGCTCGGGGTCGAGCAGTCAGTTCTAGTCAGGGTCCACCGTAACGGCGACACCTACTACGCCGCACAGCGAGGCGGGGTCCCGGCGGAGAGGATCGTCGAGGTGGCCGAGCAGGTGCAGGCCCTGCCGGGGCTCAACGTCGCTGGCGTGACGTCCTTCCCGTGCGTCCTGTTCGACGAGGACAAGGGAGCCTTCGACCTGACGTCGAACGTCGCGACGATGTCCGATGCGCTCGAGCGGCTCAATGCCGCGGGCCTCGACGCGCCGGTGCTCAACGCGCCGAGCGCATCATGCTCGGCGACGGTGGGGATGCTGGCGGCAGCAGGCGCCACGCACGTCGAGCCGGGCAGCTGCCTGACCGGGCAGACGCCTCTGCACGCCGTGAGCGACGAGCCCGAGGTCCCCGCCATGATCTACGTCTCCGAGGTGACGCACGATCTGGGCGACACGGTGTTCACGCTGGGCGGCGGCTTCTACCCACGGTCACGTGCCGCGAAGGCGCTGATCTACGGCCGAGGCTCGGACGAGCCGGTCGAGGCGCGGGTCGAGCTCGACCCGCCGGAGGCCATCGACTACTACGGCAACCTCCACGTGGGCGATTCCAAACGGTCCGCCGTGCACGTCGGCGACACAGTCGTCTACGCCTTCCGGGCGCAGGTCTTCGTCAGCCGGTGCTTCGTCGCCGTCATCGGGGACCTGGGCAGCAGCCCTACGGTGCTCGGCGTCTTCGACCGGAGTGGTTTCGAGCTCGGCGCAGACCTGCTTCCCGCGCCGACCAGGAGCTACGCGTGAGCGGGGGAGTCGGGGCCACCGATGAGCAGCTCGTCGAGACGCTGGCGCAGGACCGTGTCGCGGCGGTCCTCCGCGGGCGTCAGGTCAGTGACCCGCGTGGACTCACCCGGACGTTGGCGGAGGCGGGTGTGCGCTGCGTCGAGTTCACGCTCACCCTCCCCGACGCGATCGAGGCCATAGCCGACGCCCGTGCGGTCAGCGGGGCGCTCGTCGGGGCAGGGACGGTCCTGACCGCCGCGGAGGCCGAACGAGTCATCGAGGCCGGCGCTCGGTTCATAGTCTCGCCGGGGCTGGCGCTCGACGTCGTCGCCCCGTGCCGAGCGGCGGGCATCCCGTTCGTGCTGGGTGCGTCAACCCCGTCCGAGGTCATGCAGGCGGTCCGCGCCGGCTCGGCCGTGGTGAAGCTGTTTCCCGCGGGCCTGGGTGGGCCGCGGTACCTGCGCGACCTGCGCGGCCCCTTCCCCGACGTACCGTTCGTGCCCTCGGGGGGTGTGTCGGTCGACAACGTCCGTGCCTTCCTCGACGCCGGGGCAGTCGCTGCCTTCGCGGGGTCCGACCTGGTCGGGCGAGAGGCCGTGGAGAGCGGTGAGTTCAGCGGTCTGCTCGCCCAGGTCGAGCGCTACCGCACCGCCATCAGTGAGCATTGACGGCAGTGGTCGGCGAGGGGAGGAGGTGGCGCACGTGCGCGGTCTCGTTGAGGGAGACCACCTGTGCCGACGCCGGTCCGCGTGCGGCCGCCACCCTGCTGACTGAGCAGTACCCGGGTGCCACGGGGAGTGGCAGCCAGAACGGGTCGGGGCGTTCCAGCAGGTGGCCGAGGTATGCGTTCACCACGCCGGCGTGTGTCACGACGACAATGGCTTCGTGGTCGCCGGCATGGGCGTGTGCGGTGAGGATCTCGTCGATCGAGGCGACCACCCGGCTGCGAAACTCGTCCCCGTCGAAGTCGTCGTCGGGCACGCGGCCCGACTTGAGCGCACGCCACATCTCGTCGTCGACCGCCACGCGCTCCTCGATCGGGATGTACGACGTCGCGTCTGCGTCCCATTCCGCCACACCGGGACATGCCTGGGCAGTGAGGCCGAGGCGCGTCGCGATGACCCGGCCAGTCTCCCAGGCGCGGAGCACCGGAGAGGCATGGACGGCCGCGACGTTCTCGGACGCCAGGAACTCCCCGGTCGCGCGGGCCTGCTCCCGCCCGCGGTCGGTCAGACCCGGGTCCGCCGCCACGCCGGTGGGCAGCACGCCGGGATCGATTCGCTGGGGGAGGCCGTGCCGGACGAGGACTAGCTGCATAGGTCTTCTCTTCTCTTGACTGACGTCTGACTAGTACGGTTATCATTACATTACAATGTTCTTGGAGGATCCCGACATGACGCTGCAGGATGAGGCCTCCGCTCCCGCGGCCGGCCGCAAGCAGGAGCTGATCGATCAAGCGGTCGCACACGTCTGGCGACACGGGGTGCCCATGGAGGCCACCCGTCGCAACCAGGGTCCCGTGGCCGTCCGCGCCAAGGGTGTGCGGGTCTGGGACATCGACGGCAACTGCTACCTCGACGGCCTGGCCGGCGGTTCGGCTGCTGCCACGCTCGGACACGGCCGTGAGGACGTCGCCACGGCCGTGGCGGACCAGATTCGCAACCTGCAGTGGGTCTCCCTGCGGACCTTCGTCAACGAGCCGTCGATCGACTTGGCCGTACGCCTGGCCCGGATCACGCCAGGCGACCTGCAGATGAGCTTCTTCGTGTGCGACGGGTCGGAGGCCGTTGAGAGCGCGACCCAGCTGACCCGGTCCTACCACCGGCAGAGAGGCAACCCCGGCAAGGTCAAGTTCCTCTACCGCAAGACCAGCTACCACGGCACAACGCTGGTGGGTGCCAGCGCCAGCAGCAACGCGGAGTTCCGTACCTGGTTCTCGCCCTTGGCTCCCGGCTACGTCGAGCTGGACGCCTGCTACTCCTACCGTCGCCCCGAGGGCATGAGTGAGGAGGAGTACGGCGCGGCGTGTGCTCAGGCCATCGAGGACGAGGTACTCCGCCAAGGGCCCGAGACGGTTGCCGGCATCCTCGCCGAGGCGATCCCTGCCGCACTGGTGCTGACCCCGCCGCCGAACTACCTGCGTCGCCTCCGCGAGATCTGCGACAAGTACGACCTGCTGTGGATCGACGACGAGGTGTTCACTGGGGTCGGTCGGACAGGCGCCTACTTCGCCAGTGAGCACTACGACGTGGTGCCCGACGTCATCACAGTCTCCAAGGGGCTCACGGGTGGTTACGTTCCCCTGGGTGCCGCCATCGCCTCCGCCCGGGTCGCCGACGTCCTCGTCGGGGACGGCGCCGACGGCCAGGCGAAGGTATCGGGCCACACCTACTCCGCCCACCCCGTCAGCTGTGCGGCCGGACTCGCCGTCCTCGACGCGATCGAGAACGAGGGGCTGGTCGACCACGTGCGTCGGGAGGGCGAGTGGCTCATCAACGAGCTGCGTGCCTGGGGCGAGAACCACCCCCACGTCGGTGACGTTCGCGGCAAGGGCTTTCTCATCGGTATCGAGCTCGTGCAGGACAAGGCGAGCCGGCAGGCGTTCGACCCCGCGCTCAAGGTCGGGTCGCGTGTGTCGTCGGCCGCCATGCGGGACCACTTCATGTGCCGGGCGACCGGTGACGTGGTGACGCTGTTCCCTGCATTGGTGGCCGACCACGCTGAGGTCACCGCCATGCGGGATGCGGTCATCATGGCGATCGAGGAGGGACTCCGTGACCTCGTCTGACTTCGCGGCGCTGGCGCTCGAGCGGCTGGCCCGGACCGTCGTCCGCGAGCACATGACCCTGGAGGAGGCGACCGAGACCCAGTTCCGCCTCGTCGACTCCATCCAGCACGTCCTGGGCTCGGACGAGGTGTTCACCGAGGACTACGGGCAGGTGCGTGCGCTGGCCACGGTCGGTTTCGGCGGGGGCGGGCGACCGCGCTCGACGGCGGCGGTCGAAGGGGTCCTGGAGCACTTCTTCGACGCAGGCGAGGCCGTCCTGGTCCAGGGCGCGGGGACAGGTTCGATCCGGGCCATGTTGAACGCTGCGGTGGAACCGGGTCAGTCGGTGGTGCTGCACAGCGAGCACCCCTACAAGACCACTCGGCCAGCCATGAAGCACATGGGGTTGGACCTGCACCAGGTCAGCTTCAACGACCGCGAGCTGCTGGAACGAACGCTGTCGGACGTCGCTCCGGCGAGCCTCTACGTCCAGCACGTGCCGCAGGCGCTCGGGGATGATCACGAGATCAGCGATGTCATCGACATGGGCCGGCGCATCGGTGGAGACGACCTGGCCATCCTGGTGGATGACAACTACGCCGTGATGCGTTCGCGGAGCATCGGTGTGCAGCTCGGCGCCACGGCGTCCGCCTTCTCGCTGTTCAAGCTCCTCTCGCCCGCTCAGATCGGGTGCGTGGTCGGCCCCCGTGAGCTGATCTCCTCCATCCGCCAGGACCTGTCGTCGGCTGGCTGTCAGGTGCAGGGCCCAGCCGCGATGGCGGCGCTCCGCATGCTCGTTTACGCACCGGTGGCGCTGGCCATCCAGAACAACGCCGTCGTCGAGGCCACCCGCCAGATCAACGCCTTGGTCGAGGACGGAGGATTGCCCTTCGTTCGCGGAGCGGTGGCCGCCCAACCTGGCATCCGCTGCGTCGTCGTCGTCTTCGACGAACCGGTCGCTGAAGCATTCGTCCGCTCCGCCTGGCGCAACGGCTCCCCGAGCCAGTCGGTCGGGGAAGAGGCGCAACCTGAGGTACTCCCACTCTTCACCTACCTGACGAGCACTTTCCTCAAGGGCATGCCCGGTCTCGAGAGGCACGCCGTGCGGATCAACCCGATGCGGGGTGGCCCGGACTCGGTCGTCCGCGTGCTCAAGGCCGCCATGGACGACCCGGAGTTTCAACGCGAGGCCAGAGAGCTCTCGTCCCACTAGAACATCGACCCACTCGACAGGGGCGCGACCTACCGCCCCACCACTTCTAGGAGCACGGATGCTTACCCCCTTTGCCGCCAACATCGAGCTTCTCACCGGCTCGATCGACCTCCCCGAGCAGCGCGTCGTCTCGCGCACGCTCGACGATGTCAACGGAATCTTCGAGACCGGCTGCCACGGGTCCGAGGTCGTCTACGAGGTGTTCAACCTCGACGTGCCGGAGATCAATTCCGAGCTGCAGACCTGCACCACGCGGCTGTACCCCGGCCGGGTCGGTGACGAGTACTACATGACCAAGGGCCACTTCCACGAGGTCCGCAACCGGTCGGAGATCTACCTCACGACCTCCGGCGTCGGTCGGCTCCTGATGGCCACGTCCAGCGGCGAGACGGTCGTCCACGAGATGACGCCCGGCACGATGAACTACATTCCTGGCGGATGGGCGCACCGCAGCGTCAACGTCGGCAGCGAGCCGCTGGTCTTCTTCGCCGCCTACGTCGGCGACGCCGGCCACGACTACGCCACGATCGAGAAGTGCGGGTTCCCGGTGAGGGTGGTGGCCGGCGAGGACGGCCCCACGGTCGTGGCCAACCCGGGGTACGTCGCCGATGCCTGAGGTCGCCGTCACTCCACGAGGCTTTCGCCAGACCGAGGGTGCGCATCGCGAGCTGATGGACGAGCGCGACCTGGTGCCGCGCTACCCCTCGGTCAACCGCCCGCTCGAGGCGGCAGAGCTTCGAGTGCTGCTCAAAGGTTGCCGGGCCGCGATCCTCGGCCTCGATCAGGTCGACGAAAGTGTGCTGTCGCTCCCCGAGCTTGAGCTGGTCGTCCGCTTCGGGACAGGGACCGACAACATCGATCTACGCGCCGCTGCCGAGCACGGGGTCCGGGTCGCCAACACCCCAGGCGCGAATGCGCCGTCGGTGGCCGAGCTGGCCGTCGGCTTGATGTTCGCGCTCGGACGGAGGCTGACCCAGATGGACCGGGCCGCTCGCCAGGGCTCGTGGGTCCGTGCGACGGGGTTCGAGCTCGGCGGCCGGCGGCTCGGACTGGTCGGGCTCGGCGCCATCGGGAGCCTGGTCGCCGCCAAAGCGGAAGCGCTCGGGATGGACGTCGTGGCCCATGACCCTGTAGCGCCGCCCGGGAACGTCAGGCGTGTCGAGCTAGCCGAACTGCTCGAGACCTCCCACGTGGTCTCGGTCCACTGTCCGCTGACCCCGCAGACCGAGGGTCTCATCGGCGACGACGAGCTCCGGTCCATGCCCGCCGGTGCTGTGCTGGTCAACACCGCTCGCGAGGGCATCATCGACGAGGCCGCTCTGCTGCGCGTGCTGCAGGACGGCCACCTGGCTGGGGCCGCCCTCGACTGCCTCGACGAGCGCTCACCGGAGGTGGAGTCCCTGGCGCGGCTGGAGCAGGTCGTGCTGACACCACACGCGGGGGCTGCCACGACGGATGCCATCGTCCGGACCGGCGTCGCGGCGGTCAACGAGGTGCTGCGGTACTTCGACAACCGGCCGCTGCTGCACCCGGTGACCTTCCAGCCACACGACCCAGCGGAGTTGACAGCATGAGTGGTGAGCGGATGCGCGCCGAGATGGCCGAGCAAGCCGAGCGGATCCAACGGGTCCTCAGGACCGCCGCGGACCAGTCGCCCGCGCTGGTCCCAGTCCTCCGTGACAGTCAGTCAATCGCGGTCATCGGTCGCGGCTCCTCCAGGTCCGCCGGCACGTACGGCGTACACCTGCTGCGGCGAGCCACCGGACGACCGGCCTACCTGCTCTCTCCGGCCGAGCTGGCCTGGGGGAGGGTGAACGGGTCGATGCGCGGCACGACGGTGGTAGCGATCTCCCAGTCCGGCGAGAGCGTGGAGGTCCTGCACGCGGCGCAACGCGCGCGCGAAGCGGGCGCGACGCTCGTCGTCGTGACCAACTCCGTCGACTCGCCCCTGACCGCGCTCGTGGAGCGACCCGACCACGTCGTCGACTGCCAGGCGGGCGACGAGCTCGCGGTCCCGGCCACGAAGAGCTACACCACGACCCTGGCATGTCTGCTGGGCATCGCGGCCGCCGCGCAGCCGGAGCTCCTCGTGGGCGCGGAAGAGCAGCTCCCGGCGCTCATGGCCGCTCAGCACGATGACGCGTCGGCCCGCCTCGACCTCTCCGCCCGACGCGGCTTCCTGCTGGCCGGTGAGGGGCTCGCGGAGACGACCGCCGAGGAGGGCGCCATCAAGCTGCGCGAGACCCTCTGCACCATGGTCACCGCGCTGGAGACGAGCGAACTCCTGCACGGCAACGTGAACTCCGTCGGCGGCGAGGATGTCGTGGTCGCGCTGGGAGCTGACCGTCTGGGCGCTCACCTGGCGAGCCAGGCCCTCGAGCAGTCGTCGGCTCGCGGTGCGTCGACCGTGTACATCGGGGTGGGGGAGGTCAGCCACCCGGGCGAGAGCGTGCGGCTGCCCGACGTGCCCGCCCACTGGGTCCCGTTCCTCGCCGTGCAGGCCCTGCAGTGGGCCGCCCATGACACCGCGCTGGCTCGCGGGCTGGACCCTGACGCCCCACGCGGATTGACGAAGATCACTCGCATCGACCCGTCATCGGACGCGACAGAGGTGAACGCGGTTGGCCGTGGAGGGTGAGTGGCGTGGGCGCCGGCAGGCGCTCTCGGTCACGGTTGCTGTCAGCGCGGGATTCGTCACCGTGATGGCGCTGACTGCGCTGCCCGCGGCGCTGTACCCGCTGTACGAGCGCCGTCTGGACCTGTCGCGCACCGGCATCGCCTGCGTCTTCGCCTCCTACTTGGCCGGAGTGGCGGGCACCCTCATGCTCGCCGGGAGATTCTCGGACCGCTGTGGCCGGCGTGCCTTGTTGGCCGCGGGGTGCGCAACTGCCGGGCTCGCCGCCGCGCTGTTCCTGATCGCCCCGAATCTCGGTGGCCTACTGCTCGCGCGGCTGCTGACCGGAGTCGCCGCTGGCTTGGTCTCCGTGGCGGCGACGGCCCAGCTCTTCGACCTGTGGCCGCCGGGATCGGGCGACGGGCGGTCCCTCGGGGAAGTGGTCGGCACCATCGCCAACCTCGGCGGCATCGGTGTCGGGGCGACGGCCGGTTCGCTAGCAGCGGCCAGCTCGACATCCCCCCTCTCCACGCCCTACTGGGTCTACCTTGTCGTGCTGGCCGGGCTCGGCACGGCCGCCGTACTGGCCGCCGACGGACCACGCCCAGGAGTCGCACCGGGCTCGACTCCCAGTGCGCAGGTGCGACTCCGTGAGTCACGTCCGGAGCTGCGGGCGGCCTGCCTGGGAGCCCTCGCGGTCCTCGCGACCTTGGGGTTCTTCTCGTCGCTCGCACCCGTCTTCCTCGCGGACCAGCAGACCGAGGTCGCCGGCGTCCTGACCGGCCTCGTGGTGGCCGGGCCCTTCCTGACGTCCGCGGTGGTGCAGACCGGCTTCGTCGACGTCGAGGGGGTGCCCTTCGTCCTGGGGCTGTGCCTGCTGCCTAACGGCCTCGCACTGGCAGCGGCGTCGATCGCTTCCGCCCAACCGTGGACCCTGGCCGCCGGCGGCGTGATCTCCGGGTCCGGCTGCGGACTCGTCTTCCGCCGCTCCCTGCGGCGCATCGCGCTCCTGAGCGGGGAGTCGGATCGCGGGGTCCTGACATCGCGGTTCCTGCTTGCTGGCTACCTGGGACCGATCGTGCCGGTCATCCTCCTGGGCCTGGCGAGCGACCTCGTCACACCCCTGATCGCGGTCTGCCTCTTCACGGCGGGCGTGGGGCTCTGCTCCGCACTGCTCTACGCCGACCTCTACCGCCGGCCACCCGGGCGTCGCACAGCCGTGGCCGGGCAGCACCCACACCCACAACCCATGACGAGAGGAACCGTCGCATGACGAAACCACTGGTGGCCATCACCGGAGCGAGCAGCGGCATAGGAGCCGGTGTCGCCAGGGTGTTCAGCAGGGCGGGCTACCCGCTCCTGCTCACCGCACGTCGCCTCGACGCGCTCCACGAGCTCGAGCTGCCAGACGCGATCTGCCGGCAGCACGACGTCACCGACGCCGACAGCTATGGCGCGATCGTGGACGAGGCCGAGGCAGAGTTCGGCCCGGTGGACCTGTTGGTCAACAACGCGGGCTACATGACGCTCAATCACGTGGTGGACCAGCAGCCGGACGACTGGCGTCGCCAGTTCGAGGTGAACTGTGTGGGCCTGCTGAACACCACGCACGCGGTGCTTCCTCGGATGATCGCGCGGCGCGGAGGCACGGTGATCAACGTCGGGTCCACGGCGGGCCGCAACATCTACGAAAACCACACGGCCTATTGCGGGACCAAGCACGCGGTCCACGCCATCACCGAGGGTCTGCGCCGCGAGGTCGCCGCAGTGGGCGTCCGGGTGCTCTTGATCTCGCCCGGCATGGTCGAGAGCGATCTGCTCTCCAGCACCGCGTCCGAGAACATCAAGGCGGACTACCTCGCCTACCGTGACCAGATCGGCGGCGCGCTCTCTCCTGAGGACATCGGCGAGGCGATGCTCTTCGCCTACGAGCAGCCGCAGCACGTGGCCATTTGGGAGATGGTCGTGGCCCCCACCGGACAGCTCATGTGAGTCAGCGTCGCGGGATGCTCACCAGTCGCAAAGAAATGTCATTACAGGGTGATGTATGTGTTGACGGTCACACTCTTGCATGCGTATCGTTCAACATATGCACCAACGGTGCACAGAGTGCAGTGATGCACCCGGCCAGCACGACCTTCTCGGCGCCCGGGCAACGGCCTAGGTCGAAGTGGTACTCAAAGTCCAAGTGGAGGATCCATGCAGTTGAGGCGAGCTCAAACACAGTCGGTGGCACTGCTCCTGGGAGCCGCTCTGCTGGCTCTAAGCGCATGTGGCGAGAACAGCCCCCGCGCGGCCGGCGGCGGCTCTGCCTCGAGCGAGGAGATCGACGCATACCTCTCGGCACCCGAGGACGCTGAGGTCATCGAGCCGACCAACAAGGAGCCGGTGACCGACCCGATCACCAAGGAGTCGATCGTCCTTCCGTGGTCGGACGCCTACCCGGTCCCCGACGGGCCGATCGGTGACCCGAACAAGGAGTACAACGTCTGCTACTCCCAGGCACTGATCCGGCACCCGTGGTCCGTGGGCCAGCGCAGCGCGATGATGATCGAGGCGGCGCGTCACCCGAACCTGACGGTGAAGTACTACAACACCGACAACGACCCCCTGCAGCAGATCCAGCAGCTGGAGACCTGCGCCAACCAGGACCCGGACGCGATCCTGGTCTGGCCGCACTCGACGGCGCCGCTGACGCCCGTGGTCAAGAAGCTTCACGAGGACGGCCACATCGTCGTGGGCATGGAGCGCACGGTCGCGACGAGCGACTACACCAGCTGGGTCTTCCTGGACGACAAGGCGGAGGCCTACGCCCTCGCGGACAAGGTCGCCGAGGACCTCGGCGGCAAGGGCGTCGTGGCGGAGATGTCCGGCGCCGTCGGCTCCTCACCCCAGATCGTGCGCAACTTCTACTTCACCGAGCGGATGAAGGAGGTCGCGCCCGACATCGAGATCATCAAGACCTCGCCGACCGACTACAGTGAGGCCGACGGGTTCAGAGTCGCCTCGCAGTTCCTCGGCTCGCCGAAGTCGCAGGAGGTCGACGCCTTCTTTATTCACTCGACCACGATCGCGCTGGGCGTCATCGACGCGCTCAAGCAGGCCGACCGGGACATCCCGATCTACGCGATCGACAACAGCAGGCGCGACGTCAAGGCCGTCCTCGACGGCGAGGTCGTGGCAGTCGCGCCCCACACCCCGCTCCACGCTGACGTGGCGCTCCGACTGGCGATCCTGGCCATCGAGGGCAAGGAGATCCCGCACGACGTGAAGCTCACTCCGGCCCCGCTGATCACCCAGGAGAACGCCGCGGACGCCCTCGAGGCCGCCTGGGGCACTCTCGGGGAGCTCCCGGCCGAGTAGGCCACTGCTCGTCATCGAACGACCAGTTCCGACTCAGCATCTGGAAGGACGTGACTCCGTAGTGGACATCAGCAACTCCACCCCGGTCGTGTCGCTGCGCGGCGTGTCCAAGCAGTACGACCAGGTGCAGGCACTCAGCGGGGTGAATGTCGATCTGCACCGCGGCCGCTGTCACGCCTTCGTCGGCGAGAACGGCGCCGGCAAGTCGACGCTGATCAAGATCATCGGTGGCGTGGTCAAGCCCGACGGCGGCACGGTGGAGGTGAACGGCACCACCGTGTCGCTGTCGGGCCCGCACGAGGCACTCGGGCTCGGCATCGCCGTGGTGCCGCAAGAGCTGATCTTCGTGCCGAACCTCTCGGTCGCGGAGAACATCGCGCTGGGAGACTTCCGCAGCCGCTTGTCGTTCGTCGATGCCCGACAGAACGAGTCGCGGGCTCGGGAGCTCCTGGACCGCCTCGGCGTGCACGTCGACGTGCGGGAACCGCTCGGGCGGTTCAGCCCGGCCGTCCAGCAGCTCACCATGATCGCCCGGGGGCTGGGTCGCGACGCGCAGCTACTCATCCTGGACGAGCCGACAGCGTCGCTCAGCGACCAGGAGGCAGACCACCTCTTCACCGTCGTCGACGACCTCAAGGCCTCGAACATCGCCGTGGCCTACGTGAGCCACCGCATGGCCGAGCTCCGCCGGCTGGCAGAAGACGTGACGGTGCTCCGAGACGGCAAGCGCGTCGACGGCTGGACCGGCGAGGTGCCGGACGACGACGTACTCGTGGAGAAGATGGTGGGTCGCTCGATCCAACGATTCTTCAGTGGTGACCGGCATGGCTCCGCCCATCGCGAGGAACGCCTGCGCGTCGAGAACCTCAACCACAGGGGTGTCCTGGAGGACATCTCCTTCTCGGTGCGCGCCGGAGAGATCCTGGCGCTGACCGGTCTGATGGGTGCCGGTCGCACCGAGGTGCTCCGTAGCGTCATCGGCCTCGACCGTCCTGACACGATGGACGTGCATGTCGACGGCAAGCCGGTGAAGATCAGCACCCCAGCGGACGCCAAGCGGGCCGGTCTGGTCCTGGTGCCGGAGGAGCGCAAGACCCAAGGTCTCGCCATCGGCCTCACGGTCAACGAGAACATCTCCCTGCCCTACCTCCGCCGCTGGAGCGTCGGCTCGTTCGTCCGCGACGGCAGGCGCCGCAACGCGGTCAAGGAGGTCGCCGAGAAGGTAGGACTGCGCGACCGGACGTTCGACGCGTTGGCCCGGACCCTCAGCGGCGGCAACCAGCAGAAGGTCGTCCTGGCGAAGGCCTTGCTCGGCGATCCCGGAATCATCCTCCTCGACGAGCCCACCCGAGGCATCGACGTGGCGGTGAAGCACGAGATCTACACCATGATCGGAGCCATGGCCGACGCCGGCTGCGCGGTCGTCATCGTCTCCTCGGACATGCTCGAGGTCCTCGGTCTCGCGGACCGCATCCTGGTGCTCGCCTCCGGAAAGATCACCGGCTCACTCCGGGCGGCCGAGGCGTCCGAGGGCGCAATCCTCCGGTTGGCCATGCCGCCCAGTGGTGATGCCCCGGTGGCGCGCGCCGATTCCGCGGGGTCCAACCCCGGCAGCCCTGACCCCGGCGACCGCTCGGCGGCCGCCCTCATCCAGACGCAAGGGAACGACTGACATGAGCATCGGCACCGGCGCCCCCCAGGCGCTTTCGAACGAGCGCGACGACGCCGCGTCCGCGGCCGGGGTCACCAGGCGCAGCCGCTACATGGCCGCACTTCGCGTGAGCGGGATGCTTCCTGCGCTCGTCGGCGTGATCGTAATCGGTTCGTTCGTCTCCCCGGCGTTCCTCACGGCCAGCAACTTCGAGACCGTGCTGAAGCTCACCTCGGTGGTGGGACTCATCGCCATCGGGCAGACCCTGGTCATCCTCAGCGGCGCCGGTGGCATCGACCTGTCCGTCGGTGCGGTGATCGCCGTGGCAGGTGTGACCGGCGCGATCTTCGCCGGCTACGGCATGCCGGGCTTCATCCTCGGCTGCCTGGCCGCTGGCGCCTACTTCGGTCTGATCAACGGGCTGGGCGTCACCCGCGGTCTGCTCCAACCCTTCATCGTGACCCTCGCGACGATGACGATCGCTCGCGGCGTGGCCTTCTACCTCTCCCAGGGCTCGCCCCTGATCGTGAACCTCCCCGGGCTCGACACCCTCGGCAGCGGCTCCGTGTGGTTCCTGCCCACCCCTGCGCTGGTATTCATCGTCGTCGCCGTCGTGGCGCACGTGTACCTCCGCTACACCGTGGGCGGCCGTGAGCTCTACGCCATCGGAGGCACCGAAGAGGCGGCCTTCCTCTCCGGCGTCCCGGTCGCCCGCCGCCGCATGATGGTCTACGTCGTCAGCGGTCTGCTGGCGGGCTGCGCCGCGATCCTGCTGACTTCGTTCACCGCGTCGGCCGATGCCAACGCTGCCTCGGGCTACGAGCTGAGCGCGATTGCCGCCGTCGTGGTGGGCGGCACCGCGCTGAGCGGCGGCCAAGGCGGCATCATCGGCACGATGATCGGTGTCTTCATCATCGCGCTCACCGGCAACATCTTGAACCTCGCCAACGTCGACCCGTTCATGCAGCTGATCGTCAACGGGCTCATCGTCTTGTTGGCGGTCTCCCTCGAGGCGCGGGGCAAGGGTGCCGGCTCCAGGGACGGCCGCAAGAGGCTGATGGGACTCGCGACTATGTACGCCGTCATCGCGGTCGGCGGGCTGACCGTCGCCTTCTACCTCGCCCCCACCACATGACCCGTACGAACGACTACGAGGGAGACCTGCCTTGACGACTCAAGAAGTCCCGGACGTGCTGATCGTCGGAGGTGGCACCTCCGGTGGCGTGGCGGCCAAGCATCTTGCCATGGAGGGGCTGTCGGTCGTGGTTCTGGAGCAGGGCCACTGGACTAGCCCGAGCGATTTCCCCGGCGACAAGCCGGAGTTCGAGCTGGTCGGCGGCAAGCAGTGGAACCCCGACCCCAACATTCGCGGCAAGGCCGAGGACTACCCGATCGACGACTCGGAGTCGTCGATCGCCATCTACATGTACAACGGCGTGGGTGGGTCGAGCATCCTCTACAACGCTTGCTGGAGTCGGGCGCTGCCTTCGGACTTCCGGGTCAGGACGCTGGACGGCGTGGCCGACGACTGGCCGATCAGCTACGAGGAGCTCGAACCCTTCTACAACGCGATGGACATCGAGATGGGTGTCGCCGGTCTGGGCGGGAATCCGGCGTATCCGCCTGGCCAGGCGCCGCCACTGCCGCCGCACCCGATCTTGGCCACGGGCCGCAAGATGGCCGAGGCGATGAACAAGCTCGGCTGGCACTGGTGGCCCGGATACAACGCGATCCCGAGCCAGGACTACCGGCACCAGAAGCAGTGCCAGCGCTTGGGGGTGTGTCGGATGGGCTGTCCCGAGGGTGCGAAGGCGTCCACTGACATCACGCAGTTCCCCGACGCGATCAAACACGGCGCGGTGGTGGTGACCGGTGCCCGGGTCGCGGAGGTCACGCTGGACGCGGACGGTCGGGCCAACGGTGCTCGCTACTTCAAGGACGGCCGGGAGCACTTCCAGGCCGCGAAGCGGGTGATCTTGGCGGCCAACGGAATCGGCACGGCGCGGGTGCTGCTGATGTCGAAGTCCGAGCGGTTCCCTGATGGTCTGGCGAACTCCTCGGGCCTGGTCGGCAAGCGGCTGATGATCCATCCGTACGGCGCCACCGCGGGGCTGTACGAGGACGACCTCGACGACACGTTGGGCCCTGCCGGTGAGCAGATCGAGTCGATGGAGTTTTACGAGACCGACAAGAGCCGCGGCTTCGTGCGCGGCTGCAAGTGGCTGATGCAACCCACCACCGGCCCTCTCCGAACGGTGTCCCGATGGACTACGGGGGAGAAGGTGTGCGACGAGGCGTTCTGGGGTGAGAACTTCACCCGAAAGATGAAGGAGTCCATCGGCCACATGATTCAGTGGCTCTGCATCGTGGACGACCTTCCTGAGGAGAAGAACTCCGTCTCGCTGCATCCGGAGTGGAAGGACTCTGACGGGCTTCCGGCGGTCAAGGTCAACTACGTGACCCACGAGAACACCTACAAGATGCTCGACTGGCACTTGCAGCGCACCATCGAGGCGCACGAGGCTGCTGGCGCGACAAAGACGTGGGTGATCAGCCGCGCAGTGTCACCGGGTCACAACCTGGGGACGGCGAAGATGGGTGACGATCCGGCGACATCGGTGGTGAACAAGTGGTGCCAGACCCACGATGTGGAGAACCTGTACATCATCGACGGCAGCGTGTTCACCACCTCGACCGGGGTGAACCCGACCGCGACGATCTGTGCGTTGGCCAAACGCACCGCGACCTACATCGTTGACCAGGCCAGGCGCGAGGGTGCCCTGCCCACGCGTGTCGTTCCGGAGGAGCCGAGCGGAGAGAAGGCCGTACGGGGCTAGCCGAGGCACTGCCCTGAGTTACGGCCACCCCCGTTGAGCCAGCAAGCGGGAGCGCTCACCGGCCGCGCGAGACCCTCGGAACCGACGTCCTCACACCAAGGCGCCCAACCGCGCCCCACTTTTCTCGAAGGAGAACCATGCACCGCACGCACGTCGTCGTGGGATCAGCCGTAGGGCTGCATGCCCGCCCAGCAGCGGTCATCGCCGAAGTAGCCGCAGCATTAGACTCGCCGGTCTACGTGGCGATGCCCGACAAGGAGCCGATCGACGCAAGCTCGGCGCTGATGATCATGACGCTCGGTGCGCGCCAGGGGGACAGTGTCGTGGTGTCCAGCCAGGACCGCGCCGCGATGGACGCAGTCGCTGAGCTGGTCGAGAAGGACCTCGACGCCTGATGTGTCGAATCCCAGGTTCGCAAGTCGTTCTGGCATGCCACCTGCCATGACCGCGACGAGTCCCGAACCAACCCTCGGTCCCGCTTCCGGTACCGGACCGCAGGCAGCTGCTTCCGCCGGCTCCTTCGTCCTGCACGGCACTCCCGTCGTCCCGGGGGTCATCCACGCTCCGGTCGTCGTTGCCACCAGTGGGCTCTCCCAAGTTAAGGTCGACGCCTTCGACAGCCGCACCTTCGCCGACGAGGCCGCAGCCCTCGACGCCTACGACGCCGCAACGTCCGCGGTCGCTGGCCGGCTGACGGACCGTGCCGCCACTGTTGACGGCCCGGCTGCGGAGGTGCTTGCTGCTACAGCGGGCCTGGTCCGGGACAAGGGCCTCCGCTCAGCGGTGACGAAGCGGCTGCGCGCCGGTGACTCACTCCTCAGTGCCCTCCACGGCGCAGTCGACGAGTTTGCGGGGGTGTTCACCCAGATGGGGGGGCTGATGGCCGAGCGGGTGACCGACCTGCACGACATCGAGACACGGGTGAAGGCCGCGCTAGTCGGTGAGCCTGAGCCAGGGGTACCCACGCCCTCGGCGCCGTCGGTGCTCGTCGCCGCGGACTTAGCCCCGGCTGAGGCCGCCGGGCTAGACGCCTCGCGCGTCGTCGCCCTGGTCACAGAGAAGGGCGGCCCCACCAGCCACACCGCGATAATTGCCCGGCAGCTCGGCATTCCATGTGTGGTTTCAGTGGCAGGGGCTCGGGGTGTCCGGACTGGGACTCTGGTGCTCGTCGACGGTTCCACGGGCGAGGTCGTCGTCGCACCCGATGCCGAGCTCGCTGAGAGGCGGATGACCGCGGCACGGACGACCCGCATGTCCCTCGAGGCCTGGACCGGTCCGGCGGTCACATCGGACGGCACCCGCGTCAAACTGCTCGCCAACGTGGCCGACGGCGGATCCGCACGGAGTGCTGCCGACGGTCCCGTCGAGGGGGCCGGTCTGTTCCGGACCGAGCTGTGCTTCCTCAACCGGAGGCACGAGCCGTCCGTCGAAGAACAAGCCGACGCCTACGCGGAGGTGCTTGGTGCGTTCGGCCCCGACCGGCCCGTCGTCGTCCGCACCCTCGACGCGGGCTCGGACAAGCCGATCGCGTTCGCCACGATCCCCGGCGAGGAGAATCCGGCGCTCGGGGCGCGCGGCCTGCGCCTGTCGTTCGGCAACCCGGGACTGATGGACCGACAGCTCGAGGCGATCGCGATCGCCGCTCGCCGCACGGGCACCTCGCCGTGGGTAATGGCGCCGATGGTGGCGACGGTGGCCGAGGGCGCTGAGTTCGCCGGCAAGGTCCGGGCGCACGGCCTGACCGCCGGTGTCATGGTGGAGATCCCGAGTGCCGCGCTGCTGGCCCACCGGTTGCTCGAGGCCGTGGACTTCCTCTCCATCGGCACCAACGACCTGACGCAGTACACGATGGCCGCGGACCGAATGGCCAGCGACCTCGCGCACCTGACCGACGCGTGGCAGCCTGCGGTGCTGTCCCTGATCGCTATCACCGCCGAGGCCGGGCGGCAGGCAGGTAAGCCGGTGGGGGTGTGTGGCGAGGCAGCTGCCGACCCAATGCTCGCCACGGCGCTGATCGGAATGGGGATCACCTCGTTGTCGATGGCACCGGCCGCCGTACGTGCCGTCGGCGCGCAGCTCTCCCAAGTCAGCATGGACGTGTGCGAGGAGGCCGCCGAGGCCGCGCTTGCCGCTCCCGACCCGATGGCGGCTCGCCTTGGCGTGCGCCGGGTGCTGACCCGCTGATCGAGGCCGAGCCGCTCTGGCGTGTCGACCAAGCGATATCAGGTGGGGGCGACTTGTGCCTCACCAGCAACAGGAGGAACCGTGACGGATTCGCTAACAGCGCCTTCGCGCGCTGGCGATCGACCCAATCCCCCCGGGGCGGACGTCGGGACGAGCCGCGTCTAGCGCGGCATGGACGATATGCTCAAGTGCGGCGTGATCATGGA
>CAZDAO010000014.1:0-2555 GCA_964503015.1 uncultured Nocardioides sp.
GAGGGCAACGAGTTCTGCGTGCTGCGAAGCCTGGCGCCGGGACACTTCGCGCTGTGAGCGGGCTGGCCCTCGACTTCCCGATCCGGACCGAGCGGCTGGTCCTGCGCCCCCACCGGATCGACGACCTCGACGACCTGGCGCGCTTCCACGGCGACCCCGAGGTGGTGCGCTACGTCCCGTGGCCCGTCCGGGACCGCGCCGCGACCGAGGAGACGCTGCGGGTCAAGCTCACCCAGACCGAGCTGGTCGCGCACGGGCAGTGGCTGGTCCTGGCCGTCGAGGTGAGGGAGACCGGCCGGGTCGTCGGCGAGGTCCTGCTGAAGTCGGCCTCCGACCAGCAGGGCGAGGTCGGCTTCGCCTTCGCGCGGGACGCGCAGGGACAGGGGTACGCCACCGAGGCCGCCACCGCGATCCTGCGCCTCGGCTTCGACGACCTCGGGTTCCACCGGATCACCGCGGTCGTGGTCGAGGGCAACGAGCCGTCCGTCCGGCTGCTGGGCCGACTCGGCTTCCGCCGGGAGGCCCGCTTCGTCGACGGGGCACAGTTCAAGGGCAAGTGGGTCACCCAGCTGGTCTTCGCGCTCCTCGAGGAGGAGTGGCGCTCAGCCGTCGGCCACCGCTGAGGGACCGGGGACGGCCATGAACTCGCGGAGCAGCCGGGCGAAGCGGTCGGGGTCGTCGAGGTGCGGGAAGTGGCCGGCGCCCTCGAACAGCTCCACGCGGCAGTCGGGCACCGCACGCTGCGCGCTGAGCGCGTGCCAGGCGGGGATCATCCGGTCGCGCGAGCCCCACACGATGAGGGTCGGCGGTGGCGTCAGGTCCGCCAGGTGGTCGTGGGCGCTGATGCTCTGGCCCCCGATGTCGATGACCGCTCGCGTGGTGGCGAGGAACGCGCGGCGGCTGTCGCGGTCGCCCAGCGAGGTGAAGCCGCGCCAGATCGCACCGATGTCGGCGCCCGGCTTCCACCCCACCTTCTGCGCGCCGCGACCCAACGCCTCCACCCGCTGGAGCACCGGCGCGGACGCGATCACACCGAGCACCTGCTCCGCTCCGGGCAGCGTCGCCGACCGCAGCACCAGGTTGACCTCGCGGCCGAGGCCGCCGCTCGCCACCAGGACCAGTCGGTCCACCCGGTCGGGGAAGAGGTAGTAGAACTGCATCGCGATCCCGCCCCCGAGCGAGTGCCCGACGAGGGTGACCCGCTCGACGCCGAGGTGGTCGAGCAGGTCACGCAGCGTGGCGGCGTGCGAGCTGAGCGAGTAGTCACCCGTCGGCTTCGCGGAGTCCCCGTGCCCGAAGAGGTCGGGGACCACGACGCGATGGTCGTCGTCGACCAGGTCGACGAGGTGCCGCCACTGTCCCCTGGACCCGAGGATCCCGTGGATGAAGAGCACGACCGGGCCCGAGCCGCTGTCGACGTACGAGAGCTCGTGGCCGTGGAGCACGACCCGGTGCGGAGCCATCTGGGGCATGGCGTCGTCCTTGCGGTGGGGTGAGGTGGTTACTCCACGGTAGCCCCGCTAGCCGCGCACCACGAAGGCAGTTCGGCCCTGGTCGAGTGGGCCTCACGCCTCAACTGGTCCCGGCGCCCGGCGAACTGCCTTCACCGTGCTCCGGTCAGGCGTTCCCCGCCCGACCCGGGAGCTCACCGATGAGGACCGCGAGCCCGTCGAGGGTCCGGGACAGTCCGAAGTCCCAGGCCCGGTCTGCTGCCCAGGTCCCCCCGAGCTCCTCTCCGGCGGCAGCGCCGACGCGGACGGCTCGCGGATAGCGGGCCGGGTCGAAGGCAGTGGCAAGGACGGGCTGGTTGGCGGCCCACCACGCCGCGTCGCTCATCGCCGTGTCCGTGGTCACGCGCGCGGCGTCGTGCACCGCCCGGCAGTGAGCAGTCACGAACCCCAGGAGGTACGTCAGCGCGGCGTCGCGGTCGACGTCGGACAGGCCGGTGTCGTCAAACGCCGAGAGCTCGTGCTCGTACTTCCCCATCAGGCCGGGGCCCAGCGGGGGGCGGCTCAGCGCCGCGACCTCTGTCAGCCAGGGATGGGCGGTGAGCAAGGCGCGGTTGTCCTCGGCCACCGCGGCGAGCCGCCGTCTCCACGGCTCGCCGGCGGACGGCGTACGGCGCATGCGCGCGTAGCACGCGTCCACCATCAGGTCGAGCAGCTCGGGCTTGCCCGGGACATAGGTGTAGACGGACATCGCCGACACGCCCAGGCGCTCGGCGACGGCCCGCATCGTGACCGCCTGCAGGCCGCGATCGTCGGCGAGCAGCAGCGCGGCCTCGACCACCCGGTCCACGGTGATCGACCTGGCCGGCCCCTTGCGCCTCCCGGCCGCGAGGGGCTGACCCCACAGGAGCGCGAGCGTGCGGCTGGGGTCGCCGGTCCCGGTGCTGTTGGTCGCCATGGGGCCATCGTGCCAGACCGCTTTACGTTGTACATTGTACGATGTACAGTGTCACGTCCAGCACGTATGCGAGGAGCACGGATGCACATCACCGACACTGCGATCTCCCTCAACGTCGCCGACCCTGCGGCGTCAGCCGCCTGGGCCAC
>CAZDAO010000014.1:2655-24167 GCA_964503015.1 uncultured Nocardioides sp.
GCCGCCGGAACAAGCGCACGGACGACGCCGTTGTGCCGACCATGACCACTCCGGGAATCGGAGGTGCGCCAGCCACCGGCCAAATGACACCAACTGACTACTCGAAAGTCGTCCGGTCAGCTCGTGCGCTGGTGAGAATCAAGCATGGACACCAACGACTGCCCGCTCCTGCAGGAGGTCAAGCACCTCGTCCAGCGGGCCCAGGTGGGTCATGCGTCCGAGGTGTTGAGCACGGCGGAGACGCGGCTGAGGGAGCTCGGTGACGGGACGGTCGAGGGCGGCCCTCCCGCGATGCACTTCCCGCGCGTGGTTGCCCTGATCGACGACGACGCCGCCGCGGGGCTGACGGCGACCGAGGACATGCTGGCCGCGGCGGAGCGGGACGACGAGCAGGGGTGGCGCGCGTGCGCCCTGGCGCTCCGGGCCGAGGCCAAGCTCCTGCTGGGCGATGAGGACCCCGCTCGGCACGACGTCGACGCCGTGCTCGTCGACCTGGCGGCAGCCGAGGCCGCCCTCGAGCGCAGCGGGGCCGTCGGCTACGTCGCCAGCACCGCCCACGTGGCGATCGCCAACAGCTACATGCCCCTGCGGCTCTACGAGCTCGCGTTGCCGCACCAGGAGGCGGCGTACGAGATCAGCCTGGCGCACGCCGGCCCGGAGGACGCAGCCCCGAGCATGTGGTTGATCAACCTGGCGAACCTCCACCTGCGGTGGTGCCTCGAGCTCTACCGCGTCGGTCTCGAGGCAGAGGCGGAGGAGCACAGCGCGCGCGCTCACACGCATGCCTCTGCCGCCGCGGAGAGGATCGCCGGGGCGGCCCCGCTCCCGGAGGTCACACCCTGGAGGGAGCCCTGCCTGCTGATCGAAGCCGTGGCGCGCTCCGACGGTCCGGATCCCGGAGACGCCGTCGAGGACATCCAGCGGCTGCTCCCGGCGGTACGCGAGCTCGGCAACGCGCACGACCACGTGCTGGCCGTCCCGTTCCTCGCAGTTGCCCTGATGCGTGAGGGGAGGCACCAGGAGTCCCTGAGCGTCATCGAGCAGGCACTTGCCCTGGCCCCCACCGCGGAGCGCGCGTCACCGACCTACCTGTCGCTCGCACACACCTACAGCCTGCTCCTCGCGCGCAGGTCGAAGGCGGCGGTGGCGGCACTGGAGTACGGCAACGCGTTGGCCGCCGACTCGTGGCGCCAGCGTCAGCGCACCTTGTCCGCGGCACAGACGATGCGCGCTTTCGCGCAGCTGCGAGCCGAGCACGAGCAGGTGACCCGCGACGCGGACACCGACCCCCTCACCGGAGTCGCCAACCGCCGCGCCTTCGACCGGCACCTCCAAGCCCTCGCGCACACCCAGGAGGACGACCGGCAGGTCGGAGTGCTCTTCATCGACCTCGACGAGTTCAAGGGTGTCAACGACACCCGAGGTCACGCCGTGGGAGACGCCATGCTGCAGGGGGTGGCCCAGGCGATCGACGCCAACTCGCGCGAGGACGACCTCGTCGCCCGCGTCGGAGGTGACGAGTTCGCGGTGCTGCTGCCCGGCGCAGGGACCGACGACACAGACCTCGCCGCCGCGCGCATCCTCGCTGCGGTGCGCGACGCCCCGCAGCAGCTCCCGACCGTCAGCATCGGCGGCGCAGCCGGTCCCGCACGCGACATCCAGGCGGTCGTCGTCTGCGCGGACGAGGCGATGTACGTCGCCAAGCGCGGTGGACGCAACCAGCACCACGTCGCGGGGCAGCACGCGCTCCTGGGCTGACGTCGATGGTCAGACGTTGAAACGGAACGAAGACGTGGCTACCGGTCATTAGCTGTAATCGCTCGGAAACACAGCCTGACCTGCAGGAATACATGCAAGTGCCTAGGCAGTAATCATGGACGTTGGGGGTCGTTTTCGGCTCTGGTGAGGGCAGATTGAGGGCAGACCGGCATACGTTCTGCAGTCGGCTGGGCCAGTGTCGACCCGCATCGCGGTGCCTTGGCCCGCGCACTCTTTGACGTCTCACCCCGAACGACCGCAACCGCTCCGTCGCGAGCGAACACTCGGTGCGCCGCACCAGTTGCAATGCAGAGAGTGGCCTCCATTGCAGGGCGGGGGTACGCGGGGGGGCACGCCAAGGGTGCGGGCACGACGTCGCTTGTCGGGCGCTTGATGGCGAGTGCTGGAGCCCTCTCAGCTCAAGGGCGTAGCCCCGAGCAACGCTGCCGGCGCAAGGAGATCGAGCAACCGCCTCCTAACCGAAAGGTCGCAAGTTCGACTCTTGCCTGGGGCATGGAAACGCATGTCCGCTAGCGCCACACTCTCCGCAGCGCGGTAGGCCTTGAGGAAGGAGTACCCACGGTAGACGCCGAACTCTAAGTAGTCTCCGGCAACCCTGCAACAAGCGGCGAGTTGCAAGAAAGTCGGAGCATGTTGGCCCGGGGATCGCGAAAGACATCCGGCTCCGGGCCCCACTGAACACCTAGTCGTAGAGCCCGGTAGAGGACCTCTCGGTCCTCGTCGCGAGTGGGCAGGACGCCCTTCGCTTGCGCCATCGTGTGCTCCCAGAGTGTGTCGTCGAGTCCGAGCGGTTGTCTTCGTTGCACGACAGGAGGCGTGAGGTGGCTCGCTGATACATGACATGGGGTTGGTCACTGGCAGACCCGCTCGAGGACCTCGGACTTCTCGGACTTCACGATCGGGTCGCCGACAAATGGATGAAGGTTGCCAAGGTAGGGCTGGAGGGCGCGGACACTGACGAGGCAGTCGCAGCCCTCGCCCCAGTGCTTGGCGTAGACGAAGCCCGGGTGCTCACCGGCCTGAGCCGCTTCTCATTGTTGGCGCTGACTTGCGGGGCACGGGCAGCCCGCGATCAGACGCTCGGGGACCTGCGCGAGTCTTGAACGTCGGCTGCTAGCGCAGGTAGGCAGCCCTGTACGCGTGTGCTTCTCACGGCGACCATCGGGGCCTTACTTCCCGGCCGCGCGAGGCTTCTCAACGGCAATGAAGCCAGATCGCGATGCCGACGCCCGTCGCAAGAAGGGGCCCGTGAACGAGCGCAATGGCCCATGACGCGAACTCTTTGCGGTCGGGCCAGTAGTTGACCCTTGCGCGCGTTGAAGATGCCAGGGCCGGGTTCATGGCGAAGACCGGGATTGGCTCACCGGCGGTGACCTGGTCGTAGAGCTCAACGAACGCGCGTTCTTGCTTGAGGTAGTTGGCGTCGAGCAGCCCAAAGACAAGGACGGCTACACATCCCAAGAGCGCGACCGGTATCGACTCCTTGGTCACCGCGTAGCCGTAGGTCAACGTGACGATGGGCAACAGCCAGGACTTCGAAGAGGACGACGCCTGAGACATCCTGGTGATGACCGCTTGGATGAAGGCCAAGTGCTGCCGACGATCCTCCGGCGCCACCTGCTCGGGGTTCTCCCGTGGCAGCGCATTGCGCAGGACGCGCAAGGTCACGTCTTGAGCCGCCTCGTCTTCGGCAGCCGACTCCGGCCATTCGAGCTTCATCCTGTCGCGCGTAGATCGCGGTACAACATGGAAATGAACGTGGTCGACGCTCTGGGTCGCGACCTCGCCGTTGGACTGGATGACGTTAATGCCCTCGGGACCCAGGCCGTCGCGTACCGCCTGAGAGATGCGTCGGACAGCTTGGCCGAGATCGCGGCTTTCTTCCTCTGACAGTTCCGTCACTTGGGCGACGTGCCGATGGGGCACCACCACGGTGTGCCCCCGTGTCGCCGGATCGAGTGGGAAGAAGGCGGTGACGCGGTCATTGGAGTACAGGATCCGTGCGTGTGGATCCTTGCCCGCGATGATGATGCAGAAGTCGCAGGTCTGAGTCACCACGCGCTCTTCACGACACCCCGACCCGACCAGTTCTCGAGGTTCTCGGTGAGTTTGGCGTAGGTCTTCTTGCCGTCGACCTTGCCCGTCCAGTCGGTCGTGGTGGGGTCAAAGATAGGCACGTTGGGTAGGCCGGCCTTCTCGAACGGGTCACGACCGGCGGAGTCGATTGTCCCTAGCGACGACAGGCCGTGAATTCGGATGCCCAGCAGCGGCTTCTTGTCTGCCCAGGCCTTGTCGATCTCGTACTGCACCCACGGGCGGCTCGCGGTGTGCTTGCCGATGAGGACGATGACCGCCTTCTTGTAGGTCATCTGCTTGTGGATCCACTCCTTGATGGCCTTCTCGCCGCCCTCTTCGACCTCTTCCCACTCCTGCGGCTTCAAGATGGGCTGCGCGTCCAGGGCGCCGATGTTGCGGACCAGTTGGATGCGGTGGACGTCATGGTCGTAGTGGAAGCTGTAGAACACCGACTTCGGCAAGACGCTCTTCTCTCATCTCGAGTGGACGGCATATGGGTGCGCGCGGCGTACCATCCGCAGGCACGCGGATATGTCAGGCTACACCTGACGACCGAGCTCAAGTGGGAAGCGCCGTGGACGCGCGGAACTGATGGGCGTTCCGCGCCCGCCAACTACCGCTCAACTGCCGTCCAGTCGCCCCCGGCCTTGAGGAACGAGGAGTAACAGCCGTGGCCCTCTTCACCGCGACGGACCTGCGCCAACGCGCCGGCAACATCACCGCCAGCGCCGCTCAGGTCGAGCTCAAGCACGCCGCCGATACCAGTCGGACATCCTTTGATGTCTTCCTCAGCCACAGCGTCAGGGACGCCACCCTCATCTACGGCCTCATGCAGTGGCTTCAGGGTCAGGGACTGAGTGTCTACGTCGATTGGATCGTTGACGCGCAGCTGGACCGTTCCAAGGTGAGCCCAGCCACCGCGGAGTTGCTGCGTCATCGCATGAGACAGTCGGACTCTCTCGTGTACGCAACGTCTCGGTCGGCGAGCCGTTCGCGTTGGATGCCTTGGGAGCTCGGGTTCTTCGACGGGCACAAAGACCCCGAACGAATCGCTACATGCCCGATTGAGACTGGCGGTACCGGCGGTTTCGCTGGCGAGGAGTACCTGGGCCTGTACAAGCAGCTCGAGAAGCTCTTCGTCAACCAGCGCCCGGTTCCCTACATCACCCGTCGAGTCGGTGGAATGCTGGAAGCACAGACTGCGCTGTCGTTCGCACGTGGCACCGGTGGCTTCACGCGCGTCTCGAACGGGTGATCCGAGGCGGTTGCGACAGGCTCATCTGCGAGGCAGACACCTGAACGGCGTCGAAGTCGCTCCCCGCGCACCTCCAACCGTGCCGAACCCAAAGGCAGCGGTGTCCGCTTGAGGGAGCGCTGAGCGTACTGAGCGCGTTTGTGGGTCAAGACCCTTCGCGATACCCCTAGTTGCGGCGCGGCGTCCCACCTACAGTTCGTGCCCACGCCAGGCAACGAGGGGGATAAGTGGCTCAACTTTTGGTGGTCCACGACTGCAGCGCTGCGGCAGCGTTGGGGGCGGCGGCTTTCACGCGAGTAGTGCGCAAGAGCGGGCACGACGTTGAGGTTTGGTTCGACCCGGGGATTACAGGTCGCACCGCCAAATTCTGGGATGAGGGCATCCGATCACTACTCGATCGAGCGACTGCCGACACCGCACTGGTCCTGTTCGGAATCACCTTCTACGACCGCGACCCCCGATTGTGCCTCGCGCAGATCGATCAGCTCCGAGGTGCCTATCACTCGCTGAGCATCTGGACCCACCGCTTCCCGGACGGATACCGAGCATGCGGGCTGGAGGTGCAGATACCCCCGGACGACCTCATCTACAACGACCCGTCCCACCCGGTGCTGGGTCGCGTCGGACGGCACCTGGACGGTTATGACAAGCAGCTCCTGACCGCGTCCTTGCTCGCAGCGCGCGCCATGCCGGCCAAGGGGTTCATCGAAGAGGACGACCTGGCAGCGCGTGTCGACCGAGGTCTCGCCGCCGATCCGCATGCCACGTGGGACCTCCTGGTCGCCGGCGGAGCCAACGACATCGCGGCAGTTCACGCAACCGACGCCGAGGACTCAGCCCAGCTGCTCAGGGTCGATCAGGCCTACCAGACCGAGACCAACACAATTCAGGTCACGATCCCCAAGAGTGCCTCGCACCGGCTCGCGCCTGCGATCACCGAGCACGCTCGACAGTCCGGGATCCCCAACGGCGCGGTCTATGTCTGCTGGGTCCGCAACGATGACAGCGACGTGCACGAGAGGTTCGTGCTCAAGCGTTTCGACGAGTCGCACACCTTCCCGTCCCTCAGGTGGCTGATCGAGAACCGCTACGAGCACGCCGTGCCGGAGCCGCTGCGCGGCAGACACTTCGGCCCCCAGGACGTCGTGTACTTCTCGATGCCCGACGGCGCCACTCGAGCGAGCCTGACCTACGACGTCGCCGAGCTGACCGGTGAGCTCGCTCAGCAGCACACTGGCGGAAGGCTATTGACCGCGGCGCTGACGCGCGACGTCGCAGCCGTTGGGGACGCCATTCTCCGCTCCATCGACATGACGGGCGCCTACACGACCGGCGCGAGCCCGACGATCCGCATCGACGAAGAGTCGATCTACGTCCTGCTGCATCGAAGCAGTCGGACCAACCGCAGACGTGCGACGCTCACCGTCCCCATCGCGGCTCACGGTCCGAACGCCGTGGCGTTCCTGTTCCGAGAGAACGGCTACAACCTGCAGAAGCTCGAGCGAGCACTGGAAGGAGCCCTTATCGGGCTGCGCAGACGCAGCTTGACGTGGATGCAACCCGAAGGTCATGGAGAGGCCGACAGCTACCTACCTACGCGCGTGAGGCTGGACGTTCGACCCCAGGCTGATGCCGCGGAACGGAACGCCAGCTTCGCGGCCAAGGTTCGCAAGGCGCTCGACGCGGACAGGATGACGACCATCAAGAAGTCGATGGGCGAGGTCCAAGAGGACTCGGTGATCGGGCGAGTGCTGGCCAAGGCTCATCTCGACAAGCTTGTCTGCTACAACGAAACCGAGACCATCGGTCCGTCTGTAGCGCACGCACTGGCGCTACTCAGTACCGCCACCGTGGCTGCGGGCGGGCTGACCGGCCGCGAGCGGCAGCTGCCGGGCATGCACCGCAGCAATGTCTTGGACCTCTTCGCCGGCAGCGGCATAGCGAACCGGATCCTGAGTGCGGAGAAGCACTCGGTCACAAGCGTGGACAAGTTCGTTCCGGGATCAGCAGTCGGCCTGCGCACGGGCAGCGACGGACTCTGGCTCAGGGCGGACGCGCGCGACGTCCTCGACGAGTCGAACCCGATCCTCGACCAGCGTTTCGACCTCATAGGGCTCGACCCGCCGCATGCGGAACTGATGGACGTGCTCTTCTCTGGACGCACCCGGCAAAGCCTGGTGTCAGCTTGCGCGGGCAAGTCCGACCTTTTGGTGCTGTACCAGGGTCACACCACACAGTCGGGGCGGTTGGCCTTGTTGGAGGCCGGCCTGCAAGGCGCCGGTTTCCCCAACGTCGCAGTTCTACAGATCGAAGAGGAGCTGGTCGTCCTTGCTGCAACGAAGGCGTTGAATGGGCACTTCGACCACTTCGTGGCCCAAGTGACTGCCGAGCTCAACGTCGTCATCGGACGCTGGCAGCTGGCGCCCATGACGGTGTTGCGACTTGCGCCCTCCCGCCCGACATGAGGGCCCTCATCTCCGCACCGTGGGCTTCGGTGAGTTCTGCCATTGCTCGGTGAACGGCGTCCGTCGTAGGCAGCTCTTCAGCGTCGTTCGACGTTCTAGAACGTGTTTGGCGGATCCTGCGCAGCGCGCTCAATCGCACCACCGGAAGCCACACGGCTGGCGTTATTCGGGGTCCAGGTCTGACAACGCCGTCGCCGCCTGCATAGTGTCAACGCCCACATACCGTTGGCGCCGGACCCAAGCACTTCCGCGTCCGCTGCGTTGCCGACGAAGCGCCGACGCCATCGTCACGTGGCCTTTCCTGCGGCCTTCCTCGTCGGGCCGCGTCAACAAGAAGAGCTGGTACTCGTCTCCGTCCCATCCCGCGGCACGTCCGTCCCTGATGACCTCTGCAATCCGCGTGTCGTTCGTCGACCTGGACGCCAGGCGACGGGCAATCTCTGAAGGCCTCCAGTCGACAGGGTCGAGGCGCTGCAGGATCTTCGGAACTTCGGGCTGGACCTGACCCTCTGCGTAAAAACCAATGTGGCTGACCTGTCGGAAGAACCGGCCCGGTTGGCAGATGTAGACGGAGTGGGTGACGTAGAAGGGCCACGCTTCGCGTGCTGGAACAACGACTGCGATCGAGTCGGCGGCTTTCGGTCTGCTGTCGAGCAGGTCGGACACACGGCACAACCCGGCAACCCATCGTTCGAGGTCTGGGTCGATCCAGCGGAGCAAGTCCATCGCTTGCTCGAACCGCTCTTCGAGTGGGAGGTCGAAGATGGCTTGATGGTGCGCGATGCGGTTGCGGAGGTTCCGCAGCGCCAGCACGTTCTTCTGAACGGAGTCACGCGTGAAGCCGGCGGGCCTGTGAGGGAACGCGTGGACGAGGTGACGGCGGAACAACTGCTCGTAGGACGGTCCGAAAATCGCGTCCCAGATACCGAAGGTCATCGAGGCGAGCATCTTGTCGCGGCTCGCAGACTCAGCGTTGTGCCTCAGGTGCCTGACCGCGCTGGTGTGAAACGCGAGATCGTGATCGGTAAGGAATGATCCGCTCGCGAACCACCACCCGGCCCAGGGTCGCACACGCGCGGTCTCGGTGAACTCAAGCGGTTGCATGATGCGGTCGACGGCGTTGCGCAGTGCGATCTCGACGTGGGAGATGAGCTCGAAGAACGCCGCCGAGACGCCGATGTTCCACTCGTACAGCTCACGTGCCGCGCCTGGTTCGTGATTGGCTGCCACCAGGTACTCGTCGATGCGTGGCTGCGTGATCCACCGTGACAGGTCGGTCATTGTCCCCTCGAACTTTCGGCGCCGCGATGGTACTATGTTTACGCGTCCCAGATCGGCCTCTGGTCCCTAGCAGATTATGCCGCTGGGACGCCTTTGATTTTGCACCGGGTCAAGGCAGATCGGTTGGTGCACCTCCGGCCGCGTCACAGCTGGTCTCGCCGAGTGCTCGAGCCCCGGGCTTGTCGTGATCGACGCCGGCGGTGCCAAGTCGTGCCCGGCCTGTTAGGCGCCGGCGCGATCGACGGGAGGACACAATGGGCGGGTGATCCAAGCGAGCAGCACATCCCTCACCCGACTGCGACGGTCGGGGTTCAAGTCCTCCAGCGCGACGCGGCTGGGAACAGACGCTGCGTGCGGCAGGGCGGGGCAGACGTCGTGATGACGAGTTCCTCGTCGAACGGCAGGCGCATCGAGGTTGCGCGGGCATACACGTTCGATGCCTCGCACCAGCTCGACTGGCACCCGGGCAAGTGCTCGCGCCTGCACGGGCACACCTACCACCTTCAGGTCACTGTGACCGGGCCCGTCAGCGAAGTCGGCGTTGTCATCGACTTCGATGACCTGGACGTCGTGGTGCGAGATCACGCCCTGGAACAGCTGGACCACCGGCATCTGAACGACATCGTGAACAACCCCACTGTGGAGAATGTGTTGATACACGTGTGGGACACGCTGGACGCCTGCTTGCAAGCAACGAATCGAGCCCTCGAGGAGCCGCAGGGATATCGCGACTCTCGCCAGAGGGTTGGCGAGGGGGATCGCGCCGGGGCTGCCACCGGGGCGCCGTGGCGTGGGATTGACCTGAGTGAAATCACGCTATGGGAAACCCCCAAGTCCTGGGCGCGGATCCGTGCATGACAGATCCAGACAGCACCGCAAGGCGCACCCGCGCGCAGGCGCTCGCCAGCAGGAACATCCCCATGAGTGAGATCTTCGGCCCCACCATCCAGGGTGAGGGTGCTTCCTTGGGCAAGCCCGCAGTGTTCGCCCGTGTAGCCGGCTGTCCTCTCGCATGCGCTTGGTGCGACACGCCGTACTCGTGGGACTGGGACAGATACGACCGTGCGACGGAGGCAACCCACATGTTGCCGCAGCAAGTGTGGGACCAGGTGCTCGACCTCGCCGGGACTACTGCCGTGCAGCGACTTGTGCTGACTGGGGGCGAGCCTGCTGTGCATCGGCACGGGTTGAGTGAGGTGGCGAGACTCGCCAAGGAGGCTGACTGGAACGTAGAGGTGGAAACCAGCGGCTCGATGCCCGTCGATCCGCTCGCCGACATGTGTGACGTGGTGACCGTGTCCCCGAAGTTGCGCAGCTCCGGCATTCCTCGGGAACGGCGCATCGTCCTGCCGCTACTTCAAGCGTTGGCTGGGCGGGATAGCACCTACTGGAAGTTCGTGATCGACGGCGAGGACGACCTGGTGGAGCTGGACGAACTGGTCGCAATGCTCGGCCTTGTGCAGGTCACGGTGATGCCTCAGGCAGACACCGACACCGCTCTGGCCGCTGCCCTGCGCGAGCTCGTTCCTGCCGCAGTGCAGCGGGGGTACGACGTCACCACGAGGCTGCAGGTGCAGTTATGGGGAAGCCGGCGCGGCTTCTGAGGGGCCTCGACGGCCCGAGCCTTGCAGCTCAGTGAGTTGTGCTGGTCCTGCTTGGTCTTAGCGTCGTGGTCTCTTTTGCGGCGTGAATGCGAATCACGAAGTGCTCGAAGAAACCTGCCATGCCAAGTAGGAAGTGTGTCCGTTGCCACTCGGGCACAAAGCTCACTGTCGTTGGCAGGGTGTACTTCCCGACTGTGAGGTCGACGTCGGCGAGGAACGCCGTGTACTTGCGCGCACCCGCATAAAAGCTGTCGGTCTCCGCCCCGTCGAGGTCGATGTTCAGCTGCTCGGCAAGCTCGAAGTGGATGCGCGTGCCTGCGGCGCCGCTGTCAACCAAGCCGGTGAACGTCGTGTTTGGAAGCTGGGGGAAAGAGATCGGGACGATGGGCATCGCTGGGCCCCGGCTGCCGAGACGACTGAACGGGAAGTCCATTCGCTCACGCATCCTTCGCCGGTACGAAGAGCACGGTGACCTCGCGACCTTCGACCTGCTGAAGCAGCTGTGGTAACGACGGGTCGTCGGCCACGATCTCATCTCGCTGCAGGGCCACCCACCTGCCTCGTTTGCGCTGCAACATTCGATTCAACGCAGGCGACACTTGGTCGAGGCGAAGCTCATCGCCGGCCGTCTGGGGCTCCTCCTCTTCGTAGCTCGTCGGCGGGGCCTTGGTGTCCTCTGACGGACTGTCGAACCCGCTTGGGTGCAGCTCAAGCTTGGCTAGTGCGTGCAACGCAGCAAGAGGGCGAATCCGGTCAGGAGGCTCGGTCAGGGCCAGGGCCACCAGTGCAAGCGCGTCGTAGGTCCGGCCGTCAACCTCAACGAGCACCCGGGTGTCATCGTCCTCGACCTCGGCCTGCGACCGGGCTGCCGACAGCACCATGTCCTTCGTCAGGCTTCGTACCTGTCCGTCCGTGAGCGGGACTTTGGTCTCGGTACTCATACGTCCGGAGCGCCCGTGTAGGGGCCGCCGATGGCCACGGCGCCCACCACGTGAGGGCCCACAGATCGTTCAGACCGCACCTCTACCTCGCCCTGGTCCAGTTCGACGCACAATCCCAGGATGGTCGAGGTGAGTCCATGGGCGTGCGCGAGGAGGTGCACCACCATCGTGAACGCGCCGGCGTCGCGCCACATCAAGCTGCTGCCTTGGCGATATCGAGCGCCCAGAATGTCCGGATCGCAGACCGCGTAGAGCACGGCGGCCGGGGCTACGTCACGTGATAGCGCATCACGCGCGGCTGTCGACAGCTTCGACTCGTCGGGCACCAATACTTGTGTCACATCTCCTTTGCTGGTGCCGCTCTGGGTGTACCAACCCGCCTCGAGACCGTCGACATGATGGGCGTGGAGAAGCGGCTCGAGGCTGTGGGTCCCGCCTGCCGAGGGGTGTCGCCGTGACTGCCACAACCGCTGTGCGCTGTCATAGCGCAACGTGCGCGCCGTGCCGACCGCGTGCAGCGAGGCCAAGGCCATGGCTGCGGTCGCCGGGCCGGGCAAGAGGTCGGAGTGACGATCTTCAAGAAGCGCATCGAGGACGTCAGCGGCAGTCGCGTGCACGCGATCGGAACTAGCATCGCCCGGTCGCTGGACTCCCGTTCCTGTCCCCGTGTCCTCTGGAACTCCGCGCCGCGCGTACGGCCGGCCACCGAGCGACCTGGAGGTCAAGTGCTGGATCCAGTGGGGCTGGGCCTTAGTCTGCGCCGGGCCCCCGTGCTGGCCAGTGTGCGAGGCGTTGACCCCGCTCACCTCGTCAGCGTTCGTCGGTCGCATCGCCGCAGCCGTTTGCAGCGATTGGGCCAGCTCATTGTGCGTCGAAGCCATGGAACCTTCCTGCTATTGAGAGCAGTTGCGCCCGCTTGTAGCACCCGGGGCACTCACCGCATGGGATGTCCCCGCGGTGACACGAATGGGTCCACCCCAGCACAGCTTCGCTTACAGACGAGATCTCGATCAGTTCGGTCGTGGACATCTCCAGCGCTGGAGCCAGCACCCGGACGCTTCCCTCCTGCAAGCGCAGGAGGTCGTCCAGGACGCGATAGAAGGTCGATGTGCCGTCGACATGACGGCTCCCGTCGGTCGAGACCGTTCCTGTCTCCACTGTCACCGTGTGCTCACCGGTTACCACCCCCGGCACGCGCTTCACCGCCCACGCTGCAGCGAAGCTGACCAGCAGCTGGTTGCGAAATGGCCACCACTCGGGGCTCGGCCAACCGGCGCCGTCAGCCGGCCTGCGAGCCTCACCCGCGACCCCCGGTTGCGCGGGGTTGTGAGAGGGGTCGTGGTGGAGGTCGTCGTCGTGGAGAAGGCCGCTCCCCAGAGCGGCCAAGTCGACACGGACGGAATCGAACCGCACGTCCAGCTCGCGTGCCACTGCTTGAGCTGCGCGTAGTTCCGCCTGCCGAGGGCGCTGACCGTAGTCGACGAACAACGCCACGTCCGGGCGCCGCCACGCTGCAAGCGCTGCACTGTCGACGCCGCCGGAGAGCAGCACCACCCGTACCTCGGGCGGGAGTCCTCCTTCCACGTCCGTCATACCAGTCACGGCATCCGCCCCGGTCGCAGGCGCAGCCCCATGCCAGCCCACGCTGCGCGATAGCAGGCGGTGGACAGGTCGCGATGAACTTCGACGCTCGTCCCGGTCATCATCTTCAAACCTTCTTCATCGGCTCGAGATGCGTACCCGACGACCGGAACGCCCGCGCGGACCGCCCATCCGACCTCGAAGACCGTGCCTGGGTCGGAGTGGTCGAGCAGCGCGAGCACCGCGTCGCTGCCTCGCAGCCCGTCCAGGTCCTTCTCTGCCACTTCATCCCCGCCTGGTCCGACCTCGTGCACGGGAGACCAGACGTTCACGCCCAGCGACACGAGCTCTGCTTGGACTTCCTCGACGAGCCATCTCTCCGCGATCGAGAAGAACGGGCCGGCGAGGTAGATGGTGGGGGTGGTCGGTTGCATCGGGCGAGGGAGATCCTCGAGGTTCCCGTCCAGGATCTTCCTCGGGACGGCATGGACTTGAGTCGAGCACCAGTGGGCAGCGGCGGCAGATCCCACCCGGGCGGCTTCGACGAGGTCGGCTCCAACGTCGAGCGCATGCGCCAGACCCGCCGAGAACGTGTCTCCGCTCCCAATCGGCCATACGCGCCTGGTCGGATGCGCTCCGACGGGCTCGTGTACGACTTCAGCTCCCTCTCGCTGCGAGACCAGACACCCCGCGGCGCCTCGCTTGGTGACGACACCGGCGACAGCGGGGTGGTCTTGAAGCACATTCGCCGCTGCGACGCGTAGGTCCGTCGAGCGTCCCAGCAGGCGCAGTTCTCCGACGTTGGCGACCACGACGACCCGATCGGCCTCGATGCCGGCAAGGTCGAGAGGCTGTGCGTCCCGCGGGCGCTGCGGGTCCAGCACGACGAGGTCCGCGGCCACGCGCGGTGCGGTGTCGCTGTCGTTCGCCTCCACCATGCCGAAGACCAGCACTGTTCCTGCGGCGTCGACTTCGATGCGGTGAGCGATGCGCGAGTTGGGCCCGTTCACGGCCGGGGCGGATATAGGGGTCATGTACCTGAACCCAACCTGCTCAGTTCGCTCTTGCGCCTCGACGGTGACGCCGAGTGCGTGAGCCACGAGCTGGGCCTCGTCCCAAGATGTCGGCTGCTCGCCGAACTCGACGGGTGGTCGGCTGCTTCCGTCGACAGCCGTGCGCAGGACGGGGCGTTGATCTCGTGCGGCGAGCGCGGCTGCTGCTCGCAGGCCAGATCCGGCCCACTCGGTGGACGAGGGCACCACCACCGTCTCGAGGTAGGTGCCTCCAACGATGATCATGTCCCGAGCGGCCTGATGGTGACGATGACGGATCCGCCGATCTTCTGCACGACTTCTGCTTCGTATTCGTAGTTCTGAGCCATGCACGATCGAATGCGCAGGATGTCGGTAGTCAGCGCGCCTACGTTGTCGCCTTCGAGGGTTCGCAGTACGACGCCACGCACGCCGTCGGCGTCGACCGCGGCGAGGTCGAGGACTTCACCGACCTCCAGCTCGTCGACGACGTCGGGGAATGGCGAGCCGACCGCTGACTGGAACTCCGGGCCTGGACAGGGGTCGTTTGCGGCTCCCCCGCCTCCCCCACCTGCTGCACCGCCAGGTCCACCTGTTCCGCCCGGTCCGCCGAGGCTCCCACCGGCCTGACCGCTGGGCCTGCCGACGCTCGGATCGCTTCCGCTCATGCTGGCCCCTCGCTTCGTGACGTGGCGGTCACGGATGGCCGCCATGGATTGGTGGGTCCCACGCTGGGCGCCCTGTCTGACGCTACAACGGGGCGTCCTGGATCCTCTGACATTCTCGTGGACGCGGCGACGGGTGGACACCTTCACCTGGCCCGGCGGTCGGGGGCGGGCGCGTACCGATCTATTGGCCACACAGGCCGCAGGCCATTGTCAGATCCGCCCCAGCCCAAGATGTCTCGCGCGCTCAAGGGGTCGGTCGTGAGGGCTCCCCAGATGCAGGCGTCGAGGAAACGCGGCGGCACGTCGGCATGGCGGGCCCAGTCGAGGAATGCCGCCTCGTACAACGCGTAGTGGCGTTGCGGGCGCCACGATTGCCTGAACACGCCAGCGACGACGCCGGCTCGGATCAGGTGGATGTCGATGATCGCGACGTCATTGCTGGCGCGATGGTTGCGCACGACCCATGAGGCGGTCTTCTCCCCTACGCCAGGCAGCGAGGTCAGCCAGTCCCGCAGGGCGCGGTCGGTCATGGACTCCAACGCAGGTTCCCCGACGTCGTTGAGGACACCGAGAGCAGCAACGAGTCGCGCCGATCGTTGCTTGGGGAAGCGGTAACGACGCAGCTTTCCGTTCACGTCGAGGGGTTTGGTGAGGAGCGCCTCGACCTGTGCGGCTCTCCATGAACGATTCGTGTCGAAGACTCCCTCGTCGCGCAAGCGTTCGAAGGCGGCGTTGGCCAACGAGAAGGGCATCCCGTAGCCGCCGAGCAGGCAGGCGCCGAGCTCCTCGACCAGCGAGGCACCCAGCTCGTAGGAGACAGGCTCCACGGCCTGTTGAGCGATGGACTCCCAGTAGGCGGCTGAGCCCAGCTGCCATGCCTGCCCAGACCAGTACTGAAGACGCAGATCCCGGTGGTCGTGGCGCCCACGAACCGCATCTCGCGACGGCGCGCGACCAACGCGATGCCCCCTCAGGAGCTCGGGCAGCTCGATCGTTCGGAGTTCGCCCCTCACCCCACGCACAGTGTCATTGCGGCGATCGTCAGGCCAGTGCAGGACCGTCGCGTTGGCCGTGGTCATGTCCGGCCCCTCTCGGCTGGATTCGATCGGTCGGTCGTCTCGGCCGCTTCGCGACCTGCAGAAGAGACTCGGAGTGCTTCGGATGCGACGTACCCCAGCGTCAGCCCGAGTGCATTGCTCAGCCGCGAGACGGCGAAAAGTCCGGGGCTGGCCACCCGGCCGGACTCGAGGCTCCGGATCGTGTCGATCGAGACGTCTGCGAGGCGCGCCAGGTCCTGACCGGATAGCTCCTGGTGCTGGCGCGCACGAGAGATGAGGGTGCCGACAGCTGCCCCAAACGCCTTTTCCTGCAGAGTCGCTGCCTTCCGTGCCATGGTCAAACAATACATGTATTTTTTACATCCCTGCAAACGATGACATCCTTGCAACCTGCTCGGTCAATCGGCGGGAACGGCCCGCGGGATGAGGTGCGACCGACAACGAGCCGACAACGGGCCCCCAGCAGGGCCCAACTCGATCACCGCTTGGTCCACGTCTGCGCCGTCGCGAGCGCGGTTGACCATCTCCTTTACGGCGCAGCCACCGCCCCCTGCGCGCGTCGCCCCGACTCTGGTCCCGTCGGTCTCGCTCGACTCGCTGGTTCATCTGGAGCTCCCCAAGCTGTTGAGCGCTGTCATGCCAAGGTCTGTGCCACCTGAACGACATCAAGTTGCCGGGAGACGCGTCACCGGGCTGACCCAAGCGATCGCGGGGGCTCGGTAGCCCCGATAGCTCGCACTCGATGACCTGTGAGAGATCAGCCTCGCGAGGTTCTAGTGCGGTCCCGAGGGGGGCCGACCTGGACGAGCTGAACGAACGCATCACGGTCTGGAAACTGCGGACGAAGCCCGACGCATCGGAGGACGCATCCACACCATCGGACACGACTTCGCTGCCAAGCGACCTTTGCTGCGGCCACTGCCGGCTAAGGGTTCGCCCCCCTGCGCTCGGCTTCCGCCACCGATCGGTCGCGTTCCGCGACGGCGGTGATGACGTTGACCGCCAGATCCTCGAGCCGTTTGCTGCGGTCGAAAAATTCGGCGCGCCGCTTCAACGCGACAGTTCGGGCGTCGCGACGGGCAGCCTGTCGCAAACTCTGCGTGCTCATCCGATCAGTCCCTTGCTAACGGTCGTCTCTGCTTGACCTACGGCGAAGTTGTCCATTCGGCGCTCGCCGACGCACGCTCGGATCCGGAACGACGACTCCGCTGCCCGGACGTCAACTCGCGCGCACGCTGCAGTGCGTCCCCCGGGCGCCGCGCTCAACGATCCAAGCGACACACACCTCTTGCATTGCCGGCACGCTCGCCTTTCCGATTGTGCGAAACACCGGCCCGTCGCCCGCGGCGTCCCCCAGCACGTAGGTGGTTATGTCCGCCTCTGCATCGACGCCCGAGTTCCCCGGGACGTGCCCGAGCTGCGGCTCCCCCGTCGTCTACCGCGGAGTCGGCCGGCGCCCCATCTGGTGCTCCACCCGGTGCCGCAACGACTCTGCCCTCAGGCGCCTCGGCGCCCGGAAGGGAGCGATTGAAGTCCGCATCGTCGAGGTTGTCCGTACGCCGCAGAGCACGCCCGACACGGAGCAGAACAGCATGGCCGTGGACGTTGGCAAACGATCGCCTGCCCCCACTATCGACCAGGCTCTCCATGCCATTCGCAACGACGCCGAGGCCATCGGAAGGCTTCTCTCACACCTCAGCCGCCGACAGCTGAACGGCAACCTGTCGACACCAGAGTGGATGCCAGTGCGGAACGGCATACGGCTCGTCGCCCGGGACCTCGGACCTGACCTCGAGCGGCCCAACTGAAGATCGCTGAGTGGTAGCTGCAGCGTGGGCTCCAGTGGGCTCGGAGAACCTCATAGAGGTCGGGTTCATCCCCAGTACGAGAACAGTCACTCGGGCGATGTCCGAGGCTTGCGGCATCATCGCGTGATCAACGTTCTCGGTCTGGGAGGAAGTCCTGAGCGTCCACCGGTTCAGCTTGTCCTTTGCTCAGATCATCTGTGCGGGTTGCTCAGCTGAGCGCGTGCGAGGCGTTGCCTGCCCAGACTGCGGGCAACGTCCGGCTGTCTGGGAGATCGACCCCACTACACAGCGACGCCGCGCTCTAGCGGAGTCGCTCCTGAAGATAGTTTCCGCACCTGACTCGGGCGACAGCGCGGAACGTCCGCTGGACGACCTACGAGACATCTCGACATGGCTCGAGGGGTTCTGGTCAGCGCTCGATCGCGCCACCGAGTCGGAGTTTCGCAACAACGTCGCCCTTGAACAGTCCGTGATGGAGCTGTCGCGGCTCTGGAGTCGTCTCGCCACGGTCGAACCGCGACGGCCCTTCGCCCGCGCCGTAAGTTCGGCGCAGGCGATGTCCGAGTCGTGCGTTGCCATGGTCCGGCATTACTTGGGCGCTCTCATATCGCCTACACCGTTGCAGGCGCAGAACGAGGCTAGAAACGCCCAGCGAGCGTTGGATAGGCTAGCCAGGCAAGCTGGTGAACTGGCGGTCTGGCTGCGCCGTCAAGAAGGCGTATCGAACTCTGAATCTGTGCAGGAGAGTCTCGGCTTCCTGGTGGCCGATTGCCTTGACGCGACGGGAACCACCTCTCTGCTCGATCTGGCCCGACACTTCCAAGCTCACCTCGCGACGGTCGTTGACGCCGAGCCCGGACCTGATGCCGCCATTGCGTATGCGTTGAACTTACAGTTCGCCGACCTGTTCCTCAGTCCTGAAGGATTCGACCAGAAGGTCAAGCGCGGCGCCGACCTCCTGCTCAGCGCAGGCGGCAACGTTGAGCGGATGCTCAAGGACCCGGTCTTTCAAGCAGACGCACAGCGGCTTCGACTTGAGCTGTTCGACAGCGGCGTTGCCTGTCAGTCCGCGATAGCCAACGCAGCCCATCCACGTCAGGCGATGCGAGCCGTCGTTGAACTACACGCGGCGCTCGTTGAGTCGGCAGGAATGGTCATTGCGCTCCCATACTTGACTGCGGTGGGGCAAAAGGAAGCTCCCTACGCTTCACTACGTCGAGGCAATGCGACTGAGCATCTCCAGAAAGCTCAGGCTGATCCCAAGATCGCTGACCTACTAGCCGGCCTCGATGCCCACGTGCGGACCGCGCAATCACACCGCGCAATCGAGTACCTCGACGACGAACTCCGCACAGATCTCAAGTCGGGAGAGCAGCGGTACCTGAACGAAGATCTCATCGACTCGACTTTCACGGCCGTTGAATCGGCACTCGCTGGCCTGATGGCGATTCTCCTCGTGTCCTCGGCCCGCGAGTGGATGCTTCCCGATGACACGGGACTCGACGCACTCGGGTTCACGCCGACCGAGGTTGCAGACTTCCTGCTGACTTCATTCGGCTTCAATCACGACGGAGTGCAACTCACCGACGGGACGCTAGAGGTCGGCGTGGAGAGCATCGTCGGATTCACGGTCGCGATGGGAGCTCTCTTGCCATCCATGCCACCCGAGTCCATATCGACTATCTGCGTCACGACGGAGCATGACGGCGTTTGGACCTGTCCGATCGAGCCCTACAAGGGGTTCGCCGAGGCGAATGAAGACTTCAGTAAGCAGGTCGCATTGATGCGAGTTCAGTCGTCGTGGCGATCGGAAGAACGCACCTGGCTGGCTCCAGAGGTGCTCGCCAAATGGACCGCGACACAGATCACTGAACTTCTCGAGCTCGATTTGAGGGAGCGATCCCGACGTCTACTTCTGCTCCGCAGGTTGGCAGAGGAGGCCGGCGCACAAGACGTTGTAGGCCTTGTTCGCGGCTACGTCAGGCTCGTCAGGCTGCAAGTCAATGGATACGAAACTGGCGAGCCTGAACGTCAGGTCCTGAGGAACGTCATCGCTTGGTCGACGTCAGACGTCGACTTCGAGTTGATCTGACCAATCGCTCCCTCCGGCGAATGACCCTCATCAGCACATCCACGAGCAGGCGAAGCCAACGATCGGGCTTGGGGAGCTGGGTGTACTGCAGCCGACTCTAGTGATTCTCGCCCTGTTCCAGCCCGAGCGTCCACGTGATCACCGTCGACGCCCGCCAGCGCACGTGCTTGCCGACCCGGAATCCCTGCGGGCCATAGCCGCTCGTTCGCCAGGCGTACACGGTCTGCTTGGGGACGCCGAGGTAGTTGGCGACGTCTTCGATGGTCCAGAGCTCGGTGTGGTCCACCGGCGTGGTCGGGCGTTGCGCCGGCAGCTTCGGCGGTGCCGACGACGACCGCCTGGCGGCGCCGCGGCCATCGTGCCCGGACTCGAACAGCGCGGGCTGTTCCTGGCTCTTCGTGTTGCGTGCCATGGCGCCACATCTCTCGGTGACATCGGTCGTTGGATCTGGATGGAGACCTAAGGAGTTGCGCCACTCGGAGCGATCATGAGCAGCGCCGGAACGGCGGTTATCCACAACGACGACAGGCCACCATCAGCGACGAGTAGTGACCGATGATCGACCTCGACGGGATCCGCCCGCGGGCGTAGCGTGGTGCGGTTCGGAGAGGAATGACATGGCTTCCATCGCATCGCAGAACGGGTCCGTCAATGGCTGAGGGAATCAGCCGGCGCGGGGACTCGTGGCGGGCTCGCTACCGCAACCCCGAGACGGGCCGGCAGCACGAGCGGTCCTTCGTCAAGCAGGTCGACGCCGTCCGGTGGCGACGCCAGCAGCTCGATGCGCTCGACCGCGGCCGGTGGGTGGATCCCGAGGCGGGCAAGGTGCCATTCCTGGCGTACTACGAGTCGTGGGGACGCGACCAGCTCTGGACCCACGGGACCCGGCAGGCAATGTCGCTGGCGGCGAAGTCAACGACCTTCGCTGACATCGACCTGCGGCTGATCCGGCCGAGCCACGTCGAGGCGTGGGTGAAGTCGATGACCGTCCCCACCCCTACCCGGAAGCGTCCCCTCGCGCCAGGGACGATCAAGACCCGGTTCGTGAATGTGCGCTCGGTGTTCCGCGCCGCCGTCCGTGACGGCATGATCGCTGTCGACCCGACGACCCAGGTGCGTCTCCCCCGCCTCCGCCGTCGAGAGGCGGCGATGGAGATCCCGACACCCGAGGTGGTCGGCGCCATCCTCGAGGCTGCCGACCCGCGGTTCCGCGCCTTCGTCGGACTGTGCGGCTTCGCCGGGCTACGGCTCGGTGAGACCGCTGCCCTGCAGGTCGGCGACATCGACTTCCTCCGTCGCCAGGTCCACGTCCGCCGGCAGGTCCAGCGCCGGGAGGGGGACGTCGAGATCCGAATGCCGAAGTACAACTCCGAGCGCACCGTCCACGTCCCCGACGCGCTGCTGCAGATGCTGTCGGAGCACGTCGCGCTCGGCCTGCCCTACGACTGGCTGTTCGCCGAGGTCGAGGACGTCCCCCCACACCAGAACACCGTCGGCTACCGCTGGCGCACCACCCTGCTGCGGGCGGGGGTCGCGGGGGTACGCCTGCACGACCTGCGCCACTTCTACGCCTCCGGGCTGATCGCCTCTGGGTGCGACGTGGTGGCCGTCCAGCGGGCTCTCGGGCACGCGAAGTCGACCACGACGCTCACGACGTACGCCCATCTGTGGCCCACCGCGGAGGACCGCGTCAGGGACGCTGCGGCGCACCTGTTCGACGAAGTCGCTCGTTCTGGTGAGGGCACTGTGAGGGCAGAACGCGCCTGAGAGGACGCGAAATGCCCTTTGACCTGCCGAAACGCGAAACTGTCACACGTTGAAGCGGAACTCGACCACGTCGCCGTCGGCCATGACGTAGTCCTTGCCCTCCATG
>CAZDAO010000015.1:0-23912 GCA_964503015.1 uncultured Nocardioides sp.
GCGCTGCCGCCGGCCGCCCCCGCACCGACCCCGATCCAAGCCGCGCAGGCGCGTGTCGCCGCGGCCCGCCCGGGCGCGCTGCCCGCCGGCGGCGGGGGCGCGGTGGTGCCCACCGGTCGCGTCGTTGAGCAGCTCGGCCAGCTCGCGCACACCCCGATCGCGCAGCCGGCGCTGTCGATGGGCCAGGCCGGGGGCCCGCTGGCCACGACCGCACGCGCGCCGCTCGCGCTCGGGCCCGGCTCGAGCTCGGCGGCGTCGACCGCCGGCCGCACTGCCGCGTCGATGTTCGACGACCTGCTCGGCACCGCGGTCCCCGCCGGGGTGTCCGGGTCCGTGGACGACGTCGCCCGGGCGGCGGCCACCACCGGCGCCAAGGAGGGCCTGCTCGCCCGCCTCGGCCTCGCCGGCGGCAGCAAGGGCGGCCTCGCGGGGCTGTCGACCAAGGCTGGGCTCGGCAACGTCGGCATGGTGTCCGGCACGATCGGCTCCATCGCGGGGCCGATCGCCGGCGGGTTCGTCGACCGCCAGGACGTCGGCGGCCACAACTCGGCCATCGACCAGTTCCTGACCGGCGCCACCGGCGGCGCCGTCGGGCTCGGCATCGCCACCCGCAACCCCTACGGTGCACTCGCCGGCGCGGTGGGCGGCGGCCTGGGGAACCTCGTCTACAACGCCTTCAAGGGCAAGGGCACGAACCCCGAGCAGGAGGCGGCCAAGAACCGCTCGACGCTGATCGAGCTGATGACCGCCAACGGCCTGAGCTCCGACGCGCAGCAGGCGATGCTGCAGCAGTACAACCTCGGCGTGTCCCTCGCCGGCCAGACGAAGGACCCGAAGAAGGCGATCTCCTCGACGTACCAGTCGCTGCTCGGGCAGCTCCCGTCGCTGCTCGCCCAGGACAAGCAGACCACCTCCGCGATCCAGGAGGCGCTCGCCACCCAGCAGGGCATCTACAACACGATGCAGCCGTACGCGCAGCGTGTCACCGACCTCGCCGTGCAGGAGCAGGACGCCTACCGGCGGGCCGCCACCGCGCAGCCGAACGAGACGCTGTCGGCGCTCTACACCAGCCGAGCGGACCGGGCCGAACCCGCGGCGGCCCGCATGGCCGCGGCGCTGATCGGCTCCGCGCAGACGATCCCCGCCGCGCAGGCGCTCGCCCAGCAGATGCAGTACCGCCAGCAGCTCGGCCTCAACCCGGCGACCAGCGGGTACCAGGTGACGGTCCCCAACTTCTTCGGGGCCTGACGTGTCGCTCTTCTCCGATCCGCTCGTCGGCGACGCGTACACGCCGCTCGACCCGCGGCTCGCGCAGAACCAGGCGACCCTCGAGAACAAGTGGGCGTCGATCGCCCCGATCCTGCAAGGGTTCGGGTCGACGATCCCCGTCGCGCTGCGAGCGATGGACGAGGACCGCGTCGCCCGCGGTGCCGCCCCGCTCCCGGCGGCGACCACGATCCGGGCGGCGACCGCCGCGGCCCGGGGCCAGCTGCAGACCCCGCAACCGGAGCGCCGCATCCGGGACCTCCCCGGCAACACGCTGCGCGATCTGCGCAACATCGTCGGCGGGATCTTCAAGCTCCCCGCCGCGCTGGCCGAGGAAGCCCGCGCGCTGCCGACCACCGGCCAGGCGATCGCCCAGGGCGAGGGGAACATCATCCAGCGCGTGGCGGCGGCGCCCGGGTTCAGGATGCTGCCCGGCGCGTACACCGTCGGCAACGTCGCGGGCGGCCCCGAAGGGCTCCGCGAGGCGGCCACCCATCCGCTGATGACCCTGCTCGACGTGCTCCCCGGCGTGAAGAAGGCCGCGGCCGGCACCCAAACCGCCCGTGCTGTCGCGCAGCGGGCCGGCGCCGAAGCCGGGCAGGTGTCGTCGCTGCTCGGCGAAGCGCCCGGCGTGCAGGCGGCACGCGCGCAGATCGCGGCCGAGCGCGTCAACCCGATCCGGGCGGTGGCCACCAACCGGATCGGCGAGGCGGGCCTCGAGCGCAACGCGCTCGGCGAGCTCGTCGACGCCGCCGGCACCACCCGGGCCGGGACGATGGCCCGCTCGACGTTCGGGCGGGCCGCGCGAGACGACGTCGCTCGCCCCGCCGCCATGGCCACCCAGGCGCTCCGCCACGGGCTGCAGAACACCGACGGGCCGATCCCCAAGGTGTTCCGCGACGCCGGCATGGAGCCAGTCGTGCAGGCCGGCAGGGAGGCGCTCAAGCTCACCAAGGACTTCGAGGCGCAGTACGGGCCCGAGTGGGTCGTCGAGGCCACGCAGAAGGCGCAGATCGGCGACTGGTCGGCGATGACCCCCGAGCAGCGCGCCTACGGGTACAAGATGCGCGAGGTCCGCCAGCCGCTCGAGAACTGGAAGCTCGTGAACGACGAGTCGACCGTCGCCATCGACGGCGAGATCTTCCACGTGAACGAGGCCAAGAACCTGCTCGCCCGCCGCCGCACCGCCCGCCGCCTCGGCGAGCTCGCCGACATCTACGAGGCGATGCCCGTCGGCGCCCACAACCTCGACGACTACCTCGACTCGGCGCTCGACGTCGCCCGCCGCCCGACCGCCCCGTCCCCCAAGGGCGGCACCGGCCGGCGCTCGGCCGCCGAGCTCGCCGCCGAGGAAGAGCGCGGCCTCATGTCCGCGCAGGCCAAGCGCGCCCGCATGGAGGGCTGGCTGCTGTCCGCCGGCGCCGACGGGTTCGACGTCGCGCCGCTGCTCAAGACGCTCCGCAGCATGAAGGCCACGAACCTCGACGACGCCGCCCGCGCCATCGAGGAGTTCCGGGCGTCGGCGCCGCAGGCCCGCACGGTGGCCACGCCGGCGCAGATGGCCGAGACGCTCCTGCCGTACGTGAAGGCCAACACGTGGCCGAAGGCGTCGCTGCTGTACGACCAGATCCAGGGCGAGCGGTGGGCCGAGGCCCGCAAGACCGTGCGGGAGCTGTCGCGCAACAAGCGCGCCGCGATCCCCGGCATCGACCAGTGGGTGTCGGACCTCGACATGCTCCACCGCCGCCAGCTGTGGACGAACCGCAACCTCCCGGTTCGGGCCCGCAAGGACCCACGCGCGTTCGCTGAGCGCGCCGGCGGCGCGGCGGAGACGGCGCTCGATCAGACCGTCCCGGCCCGGTTCGGGCCGCTCATCGCCGGCCGGGCCCGGGACTCCGTCGCGCAGCTGCTCGACACCCCCGAGGCGCAGCAGCGGGTCATCGGGGCGATCGCCCGAGGGAAGCTCGAGGGCCTCCCCGGGTGGGACGCGGCGAAGATCGACGAGGCGATCGCCGGCGCGTCGCAGACGTGGCGGGAGCTGCGCGCCGAGGGCTTCGACCCGGTGTTCGTGCACCGCGTCAACCCGTCGCGGGTCAGCGAGCTCGAGGCGCCCCGGCTCAGCGAGGTCCCGCGCACCCCGACGCAGACCAAGGAGCGGGCGCTCGACATCTCCCCGCACATCCAAGACGGGTTCGCCGCGGTGTCGCACGAGGCGCTCGAGTGGATGAACCGGCGCGTGTCGGAGGACTTCATCCTCGAGCTCCGCACCCGCCGTGGCCGGACCCGCGCCGAGGTCGAGGCCGAGCTCATGCCGAAGGCCGAGCAGCTCCTGGCCCGCACCGACGCCCGCCTCGGCGATATCCGCAGCGCGCTCGACCAGGTGGTGGCCAAGGAGTACACGGCCTTCAACCCCGAGCAGCACGGCTACAACTGGGCCAGCCCACGCCTGTCGAAGCTCAACGCCGAGGAGTGGATGCTCCCCCGGTACCTCGCCGACAACCTGCAGCGGATGCACAACCCGCGCGTCGACCGCATCGGCGCGATCTTCGACCCGGTGATGAACCTCTTTCGCACCATGGTCATCCCGCTCAGCCCCAAGACCCAGGTCAACAACGTCGTCGGCGGCGGAATCCTGGCGATGGCGCAGCACGGGCCCGAGGTGTTCACGAAGTGGGGCGAGGCGCGGCGCATGATGCGCGAGGGCGTGCTGCCCGAAGAGATGCGCCTCACCCACGGGACCGCCCGGTGGGCGTTCGCCGAGATGAACCACGCGTCGGGCCGAACCGGCGCCCGGCTGTTCGACGAGTCGATGCGGGCCCGCGGGTTCGAGCGCGTCGCGGACGCACGCGGCACCGCCGGCCGCTGGGTGAACGCCGCCACCGACAAGATGTTCGACCTCAACGAGTTCTTCGACGACCAGTACCGGGCGATGAGCTACCTGCAGCAGTCGCAGAAGGCGCTCAGCAAGGGCCGCACCGCGGAGTACGCGCACCTCACCGGCCTCGAGGCGGCCCGCAACGTGCTGCAGCAGTGGTCGGACCTGACCCCCATCGAGCGGACCACGATCCGCTCCGTCGCGCCGTTCTACAGCTTCGCGTCGTTCAGCGTCCGCAACGCGCTGCGCCTCGCCGGCGACCACCCGCTGCGCCTGGCCATCCTCGGGTCCTTCGCCCGGGCCGAGCTCGAGGACCTCGACGGGCTCCCCGAGCGGTTCCTGTCGGTCATGTTCTTCGGGAAGCCCGACGCCGGCGGCAACCAGAAGGCCATCAACATCGGCGCGCTCAACCCGTTCGCGGCGCTCCCCGACTCGTTCACGACCCTCGGGTTCATCTCGAGCTTCAACCCTGTGCTGCAGACCCTGGCCGAGCAGGCCGGGATCAAGGACGGCCAGCGCGAGGCGTACCCGAACCTGCGCTACGACCCCGAGTCCGGGAGCATGGTCGCCACCGCGCCCGGCCTGCTGCAGTCGTTCGTCGGGAACGTCATCCCGCAGACACAGTCGCTGGCCGCGCTCGCCGGCCTCAACTCCGACTTCCGTGCTCGAGCTCAACGTGACCCTGAGGGTGCGATGCGCTCGTTCTTCGGGTCGCTCGGCGTCCCGTTCGTGGCCAGCTACCGCACCTACAACGTCCCCCAGGAGCGGGCCAAGCACGAGATCAACGTCGCCGACGACGCCCGCCGTGCGCTCAACGACTCGCTGCGCACCGGCCAGCAGGGCTACGCGTCGCAGTTCCCCACCAACCGGGTGCTGCTCGAGCAGATCCGCCAGCTCCAAGCCGACGGCTCGGCGGCGGCGATGCAGAAGATCACCGACCTGCTCGCCCCGCCGAACCAGCAGAACACCACCGGCGCCCGCATCGTCGCGGGAGGGATCTGATGCGCGGCGGCGCCGGCCGAGGCCAGGGCCGCAAGCCGCGCACCACCTCCCCGCTCGGGCAGCTGATCGCGCAGCGCGGCGTCCGCAAGCAGGACGTCGCGGCCGCCACCGGCATCCCGCTGCGCACCATGCACCGGCTCATCGCCGGCCAACGCCCGAGCCTCGAGCAGCTCGCCCGGCTGGCCAAAGCCTTCGACGTCTCCCCGACCGTGATCGACCCCGCCTACCGAGAGGTCCCTTGAATGCCCCGCCGCAACCGCAACGCCACCCGAGACACCAGATCGAAGGGTCCGCGCCGACCGCAGGAGGCACCCCGTGCTGCTCGCTGAGCTCACCGACAGATCGACGCAGTACACGGCCATGGCGTCGCTCGGCGTCGCGGCCCTGACCCTCGTGGGGGTGATCGTGACGGCGTGGCTGTCGCGCGGCACCCGCAAGGAGGTCCGCCCGAACGGCGGGTCGACGATCAAGGACCAGGTCACCGCGATCGCCGGCGAAGTCCGCGGGATCAAGGAGTCGTTCCGTGTCCACGCCCACACCACCGAGGGCCGTCTCAGCTCGATCGAGACGGTCCTGATGGGCGGCCGCCGTCCACCCCACCCACCCGACCCCGAACCTCCACAGGAGTAGCCATGCTCGCTCTGCTCGCCGCGGTTGTGCTCACGCTCAGCCCGGTCGTCACGTCCCTGCTCGTTGGTGCGATCCTCCCGGTCGCGATCGGCGCGCTCACCCACTGGAACGCGGCCGCCAAGGTCAAGGCGGTGGTGTCCATCGGGCTCTCGCTTGTCGCGGCGCTCGTGCTCGCGTCACGCAACGAGCTCGGCGGCGCCACGTTCACCGAAGAAGCGATCCTCGAGTTCGTCCTGGTGCTCGTCGCCAACGTCGCCACGTTCCTCGGCTTCTGGCAACCGCTCGTCGACATCGACCACAAGACGTTCCCCGAGTTCGGCATCGGCAAGCCGAAGCCGTATCCGCTACCCTGACCGCCGGCCGGGCTGGTCATTCCCGTGGTCGGCCCGGCCGCCTGGTCTTGAACGCCCCCTCGCCCCGCCAGGCGAGGGGGCGTTCACGCGTCCGGGGTCTTGCGCTTGCGGGCGTCGTCCCATCGCACGAACGCGCTGCCGACCAGCCATGCGGCACCGAGCCCGATCCCGGCCTTGAGCGACCCGTCGAGGTCCGACCACCAGTTGCTCAGCGTCGACGACTCGGTGCACGACACACCCGTCAAGGTCGTGTCGCACTCGGTGGTCTTGGCGCAGGCCGAGAGGGCGAAGGTGAGGACGCAGGCGAGCAGGAGGCGGCGCATTGGCGGATCGTAGGTCCGCTACCCAAACCGACGCTCGTCCATGAGGGCCCGTAGGCCCACCGGCCGGCGCCTGCGGTACAGGTCGAGGGTGGTGGCCACCGACGCGTGGCCGAGCAGGTCCTGCACGGACTGCGGGTCGGCTCCCTCGTCGAGCAGGTCCTGGGCGCAGGTGTGGCGCAGCGCGTGGCCCGTCTCGTCGACACCGGCGTCGCGGAACCATCGGGCCACGAGCTCGGAGATCCAGTGCGGCGACAGCGGCCGACCGTCGCGGTAGGAGCGCACGAGCGGGCCGTAGAACGCCGGGCTCTGCGCGAGCAGCGACACGATCGCCCGTCGGGCGTCGGCCTGGATCGGCACGCTGCGCGTGACCCGACCTCGGCCGCCCTTGCCGCGCACGGCGAGCATCCCGCCGTCGAGGTTGATGTCCTCGAGCATGATGGCGGCGACCTCCTTGGCGCGGAGGCCCATCATCACCATGAGCAGCACGATCACCCGGGCCCTGGTGTCGGGGCACTGCTCGAGCACAGCGATCACCTCGGTGCTCGAGCAGGAGCGGGGCGGGCCGACCACGATCCGGGGGTGCTTCACGCCGAGCGTGAAGTCCTTGGCGATCCGGTCCGTCTCGACCAGCCACCGAACGAACGGCCGCAGCTTGGTGATCATGCTTTTGCAGGTGTTCGGCTGGTGCACATGCGGCATAAGCCAGTCGATCACCTGCTGCTTTGTCGCTTCGGACAGCGGCACGTCGAGCGAGCGCACGAACCGGGTGAGGGTCGAGCGGATCACGACCTCGGACGTCCGGGCCAGGTCCCCGCTCGCGGCGCGGTGCGACAGGTACGCCGTGACCAGGCCGAGTTCGTGCACCACCGCCAGCCCCCCGGCCTCGGTCACTTCGTGTGGCGACACGATATGTCTCCGTGGCGGCGCGGCGCAAAAGCGGGTACGTTGCGCCGACGAGCTTCAAAGATCCTGTGCATTTGGCCGGAATGGGAAGCTCGCGCGAGTCCGCTATGCCATCTCACGCGGCCGTGGCAAAGTCCAATGCCTCTTGACCGGCGCAGGTCGTGTAATCCGCAGGTTCTGGGTTCGAATCCCAGGGGGCGCACCGAGTAAGCACCTTGGCGATCATCGCGACCTCGTCCGCCATCTCTGGCGCCAGGTCGAGCAGGCTCACGCCGTAGACCTCGGCCATCGCTGCCATGACGTACGGCTCGGGTCGGACGATGCGGCCGCTCTCGATCCGCGAGATGACCGATCCGGCAGGGCACCGGCCCTTGGGCAAGATGAGCCGCAGACGGAACGCTGCCTCGTCTTGCGTGAGCCCGGCGGCGAGTCGCGCCGAACGGCACCGACCACCGAGTGAAACCTCGTGTAGTTCCATGTTGGGCTACCTCCCGTCGTCCATTATGCACGACATATAGCCGGGAAGAAACCCCTACCAAACCCGCGTGGGTCGCTTGACCTACTGACGACCGTCCTACACAATGCAGGACGATGGCACGAACAAGCGTCTACCCGATGGTCGACCGGCTCCTGGACGGGAAGCTCGAGGAGCACCTCCGGGCCGAGCGAGCGAAGGGCGTGAGCTACGACCTCATCGCCTTGGAGCTGAACAAGCGCCTCGACCTCGCCATCGGCGGGGGCACGGTGCGCCGCTGGTGTCGCCGCTACATCGAAACCGAGCGGGGTGCGGCATGAGCGAGCAGCTGTTGTCGGAGCGGACCCGGATCCGCATGTCGGAGCAGCGCCGGGAGAGCCTCGAGCGCAAGCACGCCTCGGCGGCGCGCTGCGTCGCCGCGCTGGACCGTCTGCTCGAGGACCTCGAGCGCGCCGCCGTGGCGGCCCCGCCGGACCGCCAGCCGCTCGAGGACATGGCCCGCAAGGTCGTCGAGCTGCGCAACAACCGCCTCGGCGCCGAGCACGACGCCGCCCGGGAGCTCGCCGTCGCCCTCGCCGAGCAGGCGAACGCCGATGCGTAGGCGGCCACCGATCGAGGACCTCGCCCTCGCGCTGATCTGCCTGCTGACGCTGGTCCACCTCCTGGTGGTGCTGCTCGTCCTCGTGGAGCGACCGTGATCCACGACCCGCATTTGCTCAAGCTCGTTGAGGTCGCGGTGGTCGTCGTACCGATCACCTTGGGCGTCCTCTTCCACAGGTCACCGTCAACCGAGCGAGCCCACCGCTCAGTCAACGGTCCCCGGCGCGGCCCCGCCCCCCGGCCGCGCCGGGATCTTCGCTGAACCCCTCCACCGTCAAGGAGACACCCATGTCCAACCCCGAGTTCCCTCCGGGCGTGCAAGCCGGCCCGCCGCCCGGATCGCTGCCGCTCGGCGCTATCCCGTTCGCGCCGTCACCGATCGGCCACACCGCTGCCGTCGGCATCGAACCCGAGTCCGGCCTGTCGGTCCTGCAGATCCAGAACAACGCCGGCGTGTTCGGGTTCGTGATGCCGGTCGACGAACTCGAGCACATCGCCGAAGCGATCGCAACGTCGATCGCGTCGTATCGGGCGGCGCAGCCCGCGCGGCCCGCCCTGCACCTCCCCCACTTGCGGGACAACTGATGGCCGAGCTCACGCACACCAAGCTGGCCCGCGAGACCTTGCTGATCGCCGGCCCGCTCATCGAGGACGCCCGCCAGGCGCTGCTCGCTGGCGACGCGCTCACCGCCGCGCTGGTGCTGGCCGGCCTCGGCGCCGCTACCGAGCGCCTGCAGGCGCTCGCGCAGACGCTCTACACCGCCGAAGAGTGCGCCATGTTCTCCGAGGCGCTGATCACCGGCCCGGCCGGCCTGCTCGAGCTCCGCGACTCGTACGCGCCCCGGCTCGCCAAGGTCCACGCCAGCCTCGACGAGCTGGCCGGTGCGTGATGGCGACGCTCACCGGATGGCTCGTGGTCGATGGCGCCAAGAGCGAGATGCGCCTGACGAAGCGGCGTCCGCGCCTGTGCAGCACCGAGGTTGCGTTCCCGATCACGGTGCGCCTGCCGCGCACCCCATGGGGGACGGTCCTCGGCCAAGGCGTCGACCTGACCGTGCCTGAGTCGGCCGTGCCCACGTTCGACGCCGCCGCCGAGCCGATCACCCCCGAGGGGGAGTCGTGATCGCGCTCGACCCGTGGATCGAGCGCCTCGGCGGCGCGCTGATCGCGGCGGGGCTCACGCTCGCGGCCGTGGTGCGGACCGTGGGGGTGCTCGCGTGAAGGGCGTCCCGTCGGGCTGGGTGCTCCGCCAGCCGCCGGTCACCAACCGGCAGACGTCGAGCGTGTCGCTCACCCGCGACCCCGGGTCGCTGATCGTCCCGCGCTCGGAGCGGAACCGCCGTCGCGCGTTGAGGGCCGCGAAGCGAGCGAAGCGATGAGCGGGTACGAGGACTACGCGGAGATGCGTGCCGCTCTCGACGCGGTCGTCGCCGCACGCAGCGCGCTGGCGTTCGCCGAGCACGACCTCGGCCGGTCGGTGAGCGTGTGGCTCGACTTCCTCGACGCCGGCAACGAAGCCACCGACAACGCCTTTGCCCGGCTTCGGGAAGACAGTGCTCGGGTCGATGCAGCGCGAAGCGCCGTCGACGCCGCAGTCGAAGCGATCCCCCAGGCGGGTGACCGATGACGACCGTGTACGTGGTGACGTCGGGCGAGTACTCCGCCTATCGCATCGAGCGGGTGTTCCTTGACCGGGAGCTCGCGGAGCGGTTCGCTGCGCTCGAGTGCGGGTCTTACGACGGCCGCACGGTCGAGTCGTTCGAGGTCGACGAGGGCCAGGACATCGCCGAGCTCGAGGCCCGTCGGGTGGTGCAGCTGGTCACGGTGATCACCGACGGCGTGGCCGGCGAGACGATCACGAGTGGCCGGGTGGCCGAGGACGCGCCGCCGGTCACGAGCAACGTGACGGTGCGGCTGTCGCGCCGGTTCTTGAACGGCGTGGTGCAGCCGTCGCTGCGGCCAGACGGGTTGCGGTGCGAGATCACCGCACGGACCGAGGGCCACGACCCGGAGCGGGTCGCCAAGGCGCACGCGGAGCTCGTCGCTCGCACGCTGGCCGAGCACGACGTACTGGCCGAGGCGCAGAAGCAAGCGGACCTCGCCCGGTTCGAGGACCGTCGCAACCAGCGCGAAGCCGCGGCGTCGTTGTTCCTGCCCGGCACGCCAGCGCACTCGCAGGCGCTACGCGAACCGCTCGCTGATCCGTGGGACGCCCGCTACGCGTCGACGGCCTCGTTCGTGCCGGGCGCGTTCGTGGTCGGCGGATGCACCCTCGACGACCTCGCGGACGGTGCGGAGTGACCGTCGATGAACTGGTCGAGATGGCCAAGGTCGAGCTCGACATGGCCCGTTCCGGTGAGGGGTGCGAGAACATCTACGCGCAGATCGTGCGGGCAAGCGCGGCCAGCACCTTCGCCACGTTGGCGGTCGTGGCCGCGCTCACCGAAATCCGGGATCGACGATGACCGTGTCCGATCCGTCGCGCAGTGTCGGCCGCCCGGTGGGAGAGCCTGCGATGCGGCCGCTGCCGCCCGAGGTCGTCGCCACGCAGTGGCGCGGCTCGATCGAACTGTCGCCGCCCGATGAGCGGTGGCTGTGCGTGTGGAGCGTCTACGAGCCGTTCGACCGGGACCAGGTCCTCGTGCTGGTCATTCGCTACGACCGCGGAGGCAGGACGTCGGAGCTGCTCACCACGTCGGGCACGTGGCGCCGATTCGAGCCGTACGAGGTCCTGCAGGATCCGACGCTCGTGATCCCCGGCCACGTGGTGGGCAGGGGCGACCGCCGCCCGGACGTGGCCGCCGTCGCGCTGGCGCACTTGCTCGAGTTCCTCGAAGAGAAGGGCCTGACAGATGGCCGCGATTGACGTTGACCACAACCTCACCAACCACGCCCCGAAGAGCACCGGCGTCGTGCTGACGATGGAGCTCATCCGGGGCGAGGCGAAGGCGCTCGGCCGCCTCATCCAGAGCGAGGTGCCGTACTCGCGTGAGCAGTCGCTCGCGCTGACGAACCTCGAGCAGACCGTGATGTGGGCCATCGCGGGAATCGCTCGCAACCAGGACGACCTCGACGTCGAGGCGACCCCCGAAGGAGGACCCGATGAGGGCAAGTGAATGGATCGCGCAGCACCAGGGCGGCTCGCTCGATGTGGAGTTCGGCGAGGCGCTGGCGCGTCTCGCCGGCCAGGTCGAGCTGCTGAACAAGGGCGGGAAGCTGGTGCTCGAGCTCGCCGTGAAGCCGATGAAGAACGGCACCGGCGTGATCGTGACCGGCAAGCAGAAGCTCACGCTCCCCGAGCCCGACGCCGCGTCGACGTTCTACTACCGCTCCGCCGACGGCGGACTGCAACGGAACCACCCCGACCAGCCATCGCTCCCGACCATGGAGGCCTGAGCACATGACCACGAACGTCCTCGACATCAACCCCGACCACCCCAACGAGCCGCGCTCGGACGCGGTGCACCTGCTCGCCGCGGCGACCGAGCTCAAGACGGCGATGACCACCCCGGTCGTCGTCAACCCCGACGAGACGCCGTTCTATCTGGCGACGGTCCCGAAGGGGTACGAGTCGAAGCTGATCGACCTCCGCCCCCAGCAGACGGCACCGCAGCCGGTGCAGCGGGCGAAGGGCGTGGTGCACGTGGTCGACACCGACTCGCTGCGCACCTACCTCGACCGCCACGCCGATGACGGCACGGTGCTGTACGTCCGCCCGAACGGGTCAGGGATCACCGCGGTGCTCAACGACCACGTCTCCCCCGCCGAGCCCCGCTGGCAGGACTGGCGCGTCGACCTGACGTGGCAGGCGACCGACGCGTGGGCGAAGTGGTCGGCCGTCGACGGCAAGATGCTCGACCAGGTGGCGTTCGCCGAGCTGATCGAGGACTCGATCAAGGAGATCGCCCGCCCCGACGCGGCGACGCTGCTCGAGGTCGCACAGACGTTCGCGGCGAGCACCAACGTCACGTTCCGCTCGAGCATCCGCCTCGCCACCGGCCAGACGCAACTGGCGTGGGTCGAAGAGCAGGACGGCCGGGCCGGCAAGGACGGGCTGCTCGAGGTCCCCGACCGGATCGTGCTCGTGCTCGCCCCGTTCGAGGGCGCCGCCCCCCGGGCGATCGAGGCCCGGTTCCGGTACCGGGTCGCGTCGGGCGCGGTGAAGATGGGCGTGATCCTCGAGCGGCCCCGGGACTTCATCAAGGCCGCGGTGCTCGACGAGCTCGAGAAGGTCGTCGACGTCCCCGGCCTCATGGTCGCCGGGAGCATCTGACCCGATGAGCGTGTGCCGTTCCTGCCGGGCCCCGATCGTGTGGGCCGAGACGACCCAAGGTCGTCGCATACCTCTGGACGCCGAGGACATGGGCGGCTGGAAGGCCCCCACGCCGGCGCCCGACGGGAACGTCATGGCCACCGGGTCGCGTCTCGACCCCAAGTTCGGGTCCGTGATGATCGTGCAGATCCTCGGGCCCGGCCAGGCGCCCGCCGGCGAGACGCTGTACCGCTCCCACTTCGCCACCTGCCCCCAGGCTGACGCGCACCGAGGTGGCCGGTGAGCATTCAGGCGGTGGGGTGGGTACTCGACGAGTCGCGGTCGCGGGGCGTGGATCGGCTGGTGCTGATCTCGTTGGCGAACCACTGCGACGAGAGGCTGACGGCGTGGCCGAGCGTGCGCACGATCGCCCGTGAAGCGGGCGTGGCGACGAACACGGTGATGGCTGCGGTCCGTCGGCTGGTCGAGCTCGGCGAGCTCGAGGTGGTCGAGGCGGGCGACGCCCGGAAGTCGTCGGTATATCGGATCACGAAGGGAAACGGGGGTGTCTCAGATGTGAGACACCCGGCTGTGGATAACCCTTCGGAGGGGTGTCGCGTATCTGAGACGCAGCGTCGCGATCAGCGTCGCGTATCTGAGACGCAGCGTCTCAAGGGTGTCTCACCCAGGGCGCGACAGAACCAAGAACCAACTACTTCCCCCCAACCCCCACTGCGTGGGGGAGCTGATGAAGTCGATCCGGGCGCCGAGCTCGTCGATCGGATCCTCGCTGCGGCCACCGCCACCGACCGACCCGGTCCACGCCGAGACGCGATCCGGGCACGGCTCCGACCGAAGGCCGAACGCCTCGCTGCGCTGTTCCCGACCGCCCCGCTGCCGATGCTGGCCGGCGCCACCCGTGGCGAACCCGCACCAAACCTCGCCCACTACCGGACCCCGACACCGGAGCTGGTGTGATGGCCCGGGACCAGCGCCGCGTGAACCTCACCCGCCGGGACTCGGCCGGCGAGCGCGCCGAGCTCGACCGCCTGACCGAGCGCAGCGACGCGCTGGGCGCCGCCCGCCTCGTGCTGGTGCAGATCGGCGAGCTGCTCGAGCAGCTCCCCGCGGACCTGCGGACCCCGTTCACGGACCCGCTGGCCACGACCTACGGCGCCACGTTCTTCGAGCGCCGCGTCATCGCCCGCCGGATCGCCGAGCTCACAGGAGCCACCGATGCCTGACCCGGTCGAGGACGAGCTCGCGGTGCACGAGCGCCTGGCCGTGGTGGCCAACGAGACGTGGTCGGCGCTGCTCGTCGCGCAGGAGGTGCTCGCCCCGCACGCGTCGAGCTTGTCCGTGACGCTGATGTCGGAGCTCCACGCCGAGACTGGCCGGCTCGCCACAGCGGTGCGCCGGGCACGTGCTGCGTCGGCGTACGCGGTGGCGCAGGCCGAGCGACAAGCGCGGGAGCAGGCCGATGGGTGAACCATCGACGCCGGTCGCGGAGTACACGCGTCGAGCGATCGACGAGCTCGAGCAGCACCTCGACGAGCACGAGGAGCGGTGCCAGGTGCTACGCCGGGCTCTCGTGCTGCTCGATCCTCACGCCGAGTACGTGCCCGACGTCCTGATGCGCGAGCTGGGCGCGTCGATGCTGCACGAGGAGCGGTTGTGTAGGCGTGCTCGCGCTGACATCGCCGAGTACCTGCGGCTGCTCGCCGAGCACGAGAGCGCCGGGTCGTCAGATGGGTGAGGTCCGCCAGTTCCGGCCGACGCGTCTGCCCGATGGGCCGGTGCGCGAGGGCAGCGAGGCGCATTGGCGGCAGGTGCAGCGCCAGTCGCACGACAAGGCGTACGCGAAGACCACGATCCGCTCGCTCAAGGAGTACCTCGCGGCGCTGCCGCGTACCGATCTCGATGCCATGGAGGGCACGCAAGGATGAATCTCGATCGTGCGGTGCCCGAGATGGAACGCCATCTGCTGCTGGGCGGACTGACGGCGTCGGCGTTGGCGTCGAAGATGCGCACCGCGATGGCGCTCGGCTACGAGCAGAGCCGTGGGAGCGACGACCCGAAGGTGTCGGGCGGCGACATCGGCGACGTGTCGAAGGTCGGCGACCGGCGGGTGCAGCGCGCGATCCGCATGGCCGACCACGCCGTGAAGTTGCTGGTCGCGGCGGACCGGATCCTGACGGGGGTGCTCGAGGCCGGGCAGGTCGACGAGGACCTGCACGGCTCGATGCTGTCGGCCGCCGAGCTCGACCGTCTCCACGCCGCTCGTGACCGTCGCGCCGCCCGAGGCGAGCAGCTCGCGCCGGTCGAAGAGCAGCGCGACCACCCCTCTCGTACCCGCAAGCAGAAGCAGGAGCCAACCCCATGACGACCATGAAGATCACCACCGCCCTCTCTGAGCACGAGCTCGAGCACCGAGCCCGGCCGAACTTCGCGAGCGAGGTCGACAGGCAGATCGCCGAGTCCGGCATCTACCGGGGCGTGCCCCGGGGGGAGTACTCGGCCGCCGACGCCCCGCCGGCCATGCTCACCGTGAGCATGGTGGTGCAGGACCTGCGTCGCGTGCTCGACGACATCGACGTCGCGGTGGGGGCTCTGTGGGCCACGCTCACCCCGGTACTCGATCCTGCCGCCCGCCTCGAGACGGTCGAGGCAGTCCCGGCCCGCAGCGCGGCGTGCCCGCTCGCCGACGAACTGGTCGACGTCGTCCGTCGGGCGAAGCACACCGAGCGCCGGTCCTTCGCGCTCACCCACGCGATCCGGCTGGGAGGCGAGTGATGGCGCTGCTCAGGACCGTGAGCCCGCTGGTGCTCCGCTACCAGGGTGAGGCGTCGGTGACGTTCGACAACCGGGAGCTCGACCGCGAGCACCTGGGCTCGCACGATCCGATGCTGTACCGCTACCTGGCGATGCCGGTGTCGGTGTGGCGCGAGATGGGCGAGCCGAAGGTGATCACCATGACGATCGAGCCGGGCGACGCGCTCAACGACCCGCCGGCGGGTGCGTGATGGCGACGCTCGCGATCCGCAAGGGCGAAGAGCCGCCGCCCCGTCCGCCGAGGGTCACGGCGACGGACTGGTCGGCGGTCGCGCGCGAGCTGCGCGCCGCGACCGGGGAGTGGGCGACGCTCGGCCCGTGGCGGTCGAAGGACTCAGCTCACCGGGTCGCGCGTCGGATCGCCGACGACAAGACAGCGATCAAGGCGTCGCACGTCGACCTCGCGCCCCGTTCGCACACCCACCCCGACGGCACTGTCGGGTCGATCCTGTGGCTGCGGTGGGTCCGATGACCGCCGGTCGGCGTGCGATGGACGAGGCCCGGCGGATGCTCGATCGCGGCCATGCGCAGGCGGGGCGCATGAGCGACACGATGGCCGTCGAGTTCCTCGGCGATCTCGTCGACGGGGTGGTGGCGTTCCTGCAGGGGGCGATCGACACCGACGTCGAGCTCGAGCGTGAGCCCATCGGATGCGGGGCGGAGCTCATCGCGATCGAGCGTCGCCGTCAGGTCGACGGTGAGGGGTGGACCGGCGCCCACGACGACGAGGTGCATGAGCGTGCCGAGCTGCTCGCCGCCGCCCACTCGTACCTCGAGGCGGCCCGCGTGCAGTCGTGGGACCTGACCGTGTACCCGGACGCCGAGTGGCGCCGTCACCTTGCACCGTCGAGCTCGTGGCCGTGGTCGCTCACCTGGTGGAAGCCGAGCCCGGACCCGAAGCGCAACCTCGTCAAGGCCGGCGCGCTGATCGCGGCGGAGCTCGACCGGCTGATGCGCGCCGAGGCCCGAGTGGAGCGTGAAGCGTGACCGGCATCGGCGTGCAAGCGCACCACCTGCCCGCCGTGGCCAACGAGGCCCGGCTCTTCGTGCAGGGCGCGCCGTGCTGCCCGGAGTGCGGGGCGGAGTGGACGGTCGTGCTCGGGTCCGGCCGGCGCGGGTCGAGGATCATCGGCGTCGTCACGAACGATCGCATCTCGGAGTGGGTGTGCCCGGCCTGCGCGGCGCGCTGGGCCCGTGGCGCGCTGGTCGGCGACACGCCCGTCGTGCCGGGACCGTCGATCGAGCGGGGCCAGGCGCTGTGGCCCGACCCGAACCGCTGGTGCGACATGGGCACCTACCTCGAGAGGGACTGACGTGGCCGAGCCGTCCCCGTACAGCGCCCACCACGATCCGGTGCACTCATGGTTCGGGCTCACCTACGCGAACTACCTCGTGCTGAATCGTTCGCTGATGCAGTCGATGCCCGACGAGTGGCAGCACCGGATGGTGCAATGCCTGTGGGAGATGTTCGAGGCGTTCGACGGCCTGCCATTCCCGTCGGGGTATCGGGTCAGCGCGGTCGACGTCCACGGACGGTTCACGAAGGACCTCATCCCCCACTACAACCGGGGCCGCACACGTGTCGAGCGGGCCGATGGCTGAGCGCGGCGCCTGGGCGGGTGCGCGGTGGCCGGACGCGTACAACGCCGAATGGTCGGGCGGTGGCGCCCGCCTGCATCTGGCCTTGGAGCGCGGCCCCGTGATGGTGGTGCACGTCGGCCCGGGCGGCCGGGTCCCGGTCGCGGACCCGGTCCTGTTGCGGGCGTGGTCGGCGGAGCTGGCGGTCGCGGCGTCGGTGCTCGAGCATGAGCTCGCGCTGCCCCGCCAGGACGCGAACGGCCAGCTGCTGCTCGAGGTGTCGCGGTGACGGTGCTGCGGGTGGAGCTGGTGGGCGGTCCTCGGGATGGCGAGCGGATGGTGCTCAGGCCCGGTCTGTGCGAGCTGCAGCTGGCGTGCCCGGCGCCGCACCGTGTGGCGAACTACGGGGCCGACGAGTCCCTCGTGCCGGTCTTGCCGGTCGGGGTGTACGCGCCCGACACGGAGGCCGACGTGCTGCTCGGCCGCTGGATCTGGCATCCGTCGGAGGTGTCGCGGTGAGGCGCATGAGCAAGAAGCGTCAGCGGGAGATGCGTGGCCGCCGCCTCGCGGTCGAGGACGTGGTGGATCGTGACGGCGGGTGTGTCGCGGCGGCGCGCTGGTTCGTGGTGGACGGTGTCGACATCGACGCGGGCCCGTGCTTCGGGCGGCTGACGGCGCACGAGCTCCGCAAGCGCAGCCAGGGCGGCGACCCGCGTGACGTGTGGAACTGCTCGTGTCTGTGTTCGGGCCACAACTCGTGGGTCGAGGACGAGCCGGCCGAGGCGCACGCGCTGGGGCTGGTGGTGCGCGGCGGAGAGTCCGTCGCGGATGCCCGGGCCCGCCAGAAGGCGGCCGGTGTGGTTGGACGAGGAGGCGTGTGGTGGACCTGACCGAGCGGAGACTGGTGCGCGAAGCGGAGAACGCCCGGCATCTGCTGATCGGCGTGACGTGCTTGTCGTGCGGGGCGGGGTGCCGGCAGATCAACGGCTCGCTGCTGTCCCAGGACGCGAAGGCGGTGCTCGAGTGCAGGAGCTGCGGCCAGCAGTACCTGCTGTGGATCCAGCTGCTACGCCACTCGACCGTCGAACCGTCCGCCGGCCAGCACCTCGCCACCGCGGGGGCCGCGGCGTGACGTGGCTCGAGGGCTTCGACCGGGCGCCGGTGGCCGGCGTCGCGGGCGGGTCGTGGGCGGACGTCGACGCGGTCCCGCGGATCATCGTGCACCGCACCGAGGGCCCGCGTGCGCTCGACGCGCTGGCTACCTACCGCGAGACCGGGTTCGTGCCGCACCTGACGGTCGACACGCTGCTGCGCACCCGCTGGCAGCACCTGCCGCTCAACCGGGCGGCGTCGGCGGTGCAGAACCGGGCGGGCGGGGTCGAGACGAACCGTGCGCCCTGGACGATCCAGGTCGAGATCGTCGGCTACTCGGCGCTGTCGCGGTGGATGACCGCCGGCGAGCTCGGCTGGCTGGGCGCGCACGTCGTCGCGCCGATCGTCGTCGCGCTGCTCGAGCTCGGCGTGGTGGTGCCGCTCGTCGCGCCGAGGTCGTGTCACGACGTGGCCGAGCTCCGCTCCGCCGACAAGGTCCCGTCGGGCGGATGGGCGGGGGTCACGCTCCCACTCGACGAGTGGTATGCGACGGGCGGGGTGCTCGGCCACCAGCACGTCCCCGAGAACACGTCGCTGCATTGGGACCCCGGCGCGCTGGACCTGCGTGCGGTGGTGCTCGCCGCCGCGGCCGCGCTGATCCCTCCCCCACCCCCTGAACCAACACCTACCCCTGAACCGGAAGAGGACGACATGGCCAACACACGACCCATCTTGCTGATCTTCGGCGACCAGCCCGGCGACGCCGTGTTCGCACGCTTCGACGGCTCGACGGTCCGCCACCTCGGCGGCGACGAGACGTCGTACTGGCGGACCGTGCAGCCCGCGATCCCCGCGATCATCGAACGTGACCGCCCCGGCTACCTGCGCCTGGTCGCGGAGTCCGGCACCGACTGGCGTCCCGGTGCTTGACCTCGAGGCGAAGTTCGTGCAGAAGGCGCTCGTCGCGTCGCGCCTCGCGCCGGGCCCGACCGCGGACGGTCAGCTGTACCTCTCGGTGCACGTGCCGTTCACGCTCGACCTCGGCAGCATCCGCCACGGCTCCGACCCGTCGGCGGACACCGAAGCTCGCTTCCGCATGGCCGAGCACGTGACCGGCGTGCTCGACCAGGCAAGGAAGGAGCTCGCGCTCGCGTGGCTCGACCAGCACGCCGCCCGCTACCCGCGCGCCGGCGTGATGCTGCTCGGAGGGATCGGCGCATGACCCTGTGCTCGCACTGCCGCAGCGCCCCGGCCCGCAAGGCCGGTCTGTGCGACGCCGACTACCAGCACCAGCGCCGCACCGGCGAGCTGCCATCGTGGGAGGTGATCCGCCGCCGTGTCGAACGAACGATCGAGCGCCAGTTCTCTCACGCGTGACGAGCAGGCCCGCCTCATCGCGGACGTGGTCACCCGTGTCGTGCAGTCGGAGTGGATCGGGTCGGGTCTGCGTGACGCCCTGGTGCACGACGAGGTCGACCGGCTCGTCGGCTTGCACTTCGACGCGGCGATGCAACGGGCGATCGACAAGCGGATGACGATGCTCGCCAACGCCCGTGCCCGGGTCGACGAGCTCGAGGCCGAGGTCACCGTGCTGCGCGAGCAGCTCGCGGTCGAACCGTTCGCGGTGGGCGATGACTGAGCGCCCGATCCGCCCGCTCGACGAGCGCCTACCCGCGGCCGGTCTGTTCGACCGGATCGAGGACCTGCTCGACAACGCCACCCAACGCCCGGGAGACGTCGCGTACGCCGAGCACGGCTACACCGACGACGACGCGGTGTGCTGGCGCTGCGACCGCGCCGCGGACGAGCCCGGCCCGTCGGGTCTGTGCCGCCCGTGCCGGCTCTGGCTGGCCGAGGTCAGCGACCACGACCCCACCGAGCCCACCGCGCCGTGGCCGCGCGGCGTACACGACGCTGCGATCCGCGCAGCCGGCCACCAGCTGGCCGAGCACATCCGCCAGGTCATGGCCCGACCGGCGTACCTCGAGGCTCTGGCCCGCGCACGGCGGTCGGGCCATGAACGACTGCGCGAGGCCGCGGTGGCCGCCGCTGCTCGAGACATGGTCTGGTTCGGGCCGGGCGCTGGCACCGCCCGCTCGGTGCACCCGCTGCTCGAGTACTCGAGTCCGCTCCTGGCCGACACCACCCCGGCGCGCGTCAACGTGCCGTTGACGCGCCCGCTGTGGCAACCGCCGCCGCCGGCGTCGATCGACACGCCAGCGCGGCCCGAGCTGCACATCGAGGTCGACCCGCACGCCCCACCGGGACGCGTGTACGTCGTGAACCGGCCGCTCCCGTCAGCGGACGTCGCCCGCGAGCTGTTCGAGCGCGCCCGTGCCGTCGCCGATCCCGACCCGGCGCAATGGTGGAGCACCGACCTGCCCGAGCCGGCCGCGGTCACGATCGAGGGCATCCGCCTCGCGTGGGAAGCGTGCACCCGCCAACCCGACCCCGAGCCGGACCGGTACGTGACCACGATCCTCCGCTACGGCGTCATCGCGCCCGGCGGCCGCACGGTCGGGCGCCTCGTCGACGTCACGAACTGCTGAGCCGGTCGGCGATCGTCTGTCGGGAGAGCCCGGTCGTCTCTTCGATCGCCCGGAGGCTCATCCCCGCCGCGCGCATGGCCTTGAGCGCGGCGCGCTGCCGGGCGTGCGCGTCGTCGAGGTCGCGGCTGGCCTGTCGCCATGCCTCGCCCGCCACCTCGGCGCCGGCGCGGTCGCGCACCACCCTGCCCGGCGGTCGGCCCGTGCGTGCTGGCTGGTCTGCGGTCACGCGTGCACTGTCGCGCCCGCCCACGAAACTGTCAACCGACCCGGCCGGAAACGCCGAAGCGGCCGGGACGCATCGCGCCCCGGCCGCTGGTCTGTCGCGCTGACTCACGCGCCGAGGTGCCACGCCGGATCGGTGTCGAGCACCAGGTGCTCGTCGTCGTCGTCCTCGACCGTGGGCACGTAGCGATCGTGCAGCTCGGCCTCGTCCTCGCACCAGATCACAGCGTCCTTGTGCAGCGCGGCCACCTCGGCGGCCGCGTCGTCGCGGCGGCCCTGCAGGTACATGGTCACGATGTCGTAGACCCGCTCGAACCCGTCCGTCTCGTCGGCGCCGGTCCACTCGAGCACGTCGCCGAACGCCCACGCGGGTCCGATCGCCCACTCGTCGCGCCCGATCGCGGGGTAGCACTCGAACCGCGTCGAGCAGTCGAACGCCTGGCCATTCGCGAACAGCCCGACGAACAGCACCCGTGGCGCCCGCACCGGCGCCCGGTGCTCGCACGCCGGGCCGATGTTCCACTCGCAGCACTCGCACACCTGGCGCACCTGCGCGAGCCGGTCGCCGTCGGCCAGCTCGCCGAACGCGTCGTCGCCGTCGATGAACGCCTGCCGCACCCCGGACTCGCTCGCCGCGTCGATGCGCACCTCGCGCGTCCCGCCCGTCGCGCTGGCCACTACCGCCACGAACGTCGGCCACGTCGGCGCGGGGAGCACCTCGCGGACGTCGACGAGGTTTCGATCGGCGAGCAGGTCGGCCCGGTCGTGTGTCGGCAGGTTGCCGACGTTGTCCGGGTCGGTGAACGTCCGCCCGCACTCGACGCACTCGACGTGCGGCCGGGCCGGGCCGAAGCGCCGACGTCCCTGGTTGCTCGGGCAGGTGTTGGTGGTCTGGATCATGGTCGTGTCTCCCGTGGTCGGCGGCCGTCGCCCGGCCGCTGGTCTGTCGTGGTGCGAGCTGCACCGCGCCCGGCCCGGACTCTCGCCCGGGCCGGACACGCTGTCTCACGCGCTATCGGCCGCCCACCTCGCGGCACGTCGGATCGCATACGAGCGCGGTGCCGACGTCCGCGGTCGGCCTGTCGAGCGGCCGCACCGCGTCCGCCCGGGCCGCTCCGACGAGCGCGGCCACGCCCACGAAAGCGACCACCAGAACCATGAGCGCCACCGTGCCGATGTCGCGCCGGCGGGTCACTGGCCACCGCGCAGCGCGTCGAGCCGGGCCCGGTTGCGCCGGATCTCGGCGCCGAGGTTGCTCAGCGCGTACGCGGGGAACGCGCCGCCCTTGCATTGCCACGCGGCCAGCTCGAGCGTGCGCAGGTGCTGCGCCCGCTCGCGATCGGTGAGGATGCTCAGGTCCGGCGCGCCGCGCTTGCACGTCGCGTTGTAGGCCTTGATCCGGTCCCGTTGAGCCTCGAGCTCGGCGACCCGGGCCGCGAGCCGGTCTGTCGCGTCGGGGTCGTCGCTGTAGATCGCCCGGCCGGCCGCCGCGTCGATGTTCGCCGCCCGGGCGCGCATCTCGTCGGCTTTCGCCGCGTGCTCGAACCCGCGGTCGTAGTTGGCGCGCATCCGGTCGCGCCGGGCCCGGTCCGACCGGGCGCTGTAGTGGTCGGTCAGGATCGGTTGCCCGAGCGGGATCGCGTCCGCGGTCTGTCGCGCAGCTGCCAGCGCGGCGGCCGCTTTCGCGTCCCGGCCGTCTGCCCAGGTGCGCAGTCGCTCGGCGCGAGCCTCGCGCCGCGCCCGCTAGGTGCTCATGGTCGGTTCTCCCGGGGTCGGGCGGCCCGGCGGCCGCCGGGCTGTCGTGCTGGCGCAGATGCACCACGCGCGGGCCCGAGCTGCCGCCCGGGCCCGACGTGCTGCAGCCGCGTCAGACCGCGGCCAGCACCTTCACCGCGCGGCGCCGCGCCTTGTCCGCCCATTCCGTGCCCGGGTCGACCGGCGCGGGCGCCGCGGCGACCAGGTGCGCAAGGTACGCCGCGGCGTAGTCGCGCTTTTCGGCGAACACAAGCCGGTCGAGCCATTCCGTGGCGGCCGCGGGGAGCGCGCCGCCGGTCTGCCGCGGTGCGGCCGCCGCGGGTGCGGCCGTGGCGGCCGCGGGTGCCAGCTCGACGACCGGCGCGGGTGCGGCCGGCTCGGCGACCGCGGCGGCCGCGGCCCGGTGCGCGGGGTCGGCGCCGTTGTAGACGATCGGCCCGCCCGCGGACGGCCGGCCGGTCGTCGCGGTGCGCCGCGCCACCTTCGGCCGCGTGACCGTGGTGGATCCACCGCTCGGGAACGTGGTCGTGACGATCGTGGCATCGGCCGTCTCGGCGGCCGTGGTCACTTCGGCGGCCGGTGCGGCCGTGGCCACCTTCGGGGCCCGGGTCGGCTTGACCGGCCGGGCCGCGCCGAGCAGGTCAAAGACCGCGTCGGGCGTGGTCATCGCGATCCAACCATCCTCTTGCGCTCCGACGTAGCCGCACGGCCGGACCAACATCCCTTCGGCCGGCTCGAATCCGAAGTCGTAGCCCTTGCCCATCTGAGCGACGAGCGCGTGGTAGGCGCCGACCCATTTGACCGGGAGTCCCTTCGGCTTGGACTCGCCCGAGACGTACCAGGTGCGCGGCTTGATCGTGGACAGCTTGGTTGCCATTTCGTGTCTCCCGTGGTCGTGGCCGATGTCGTGGCGGCCGGTCGGAAACCACTATGGACCCGGCCCGGGAATCTGTCAAGCGATTCGGACAGAAAGCCCTATGACCGGGTCGAATGTCGGCCCGGCCCGGCCCGGCCCGGGCGGGAGCTCGAGCTGTCGGGCGCTCGAGCTCGCACGTGCGCACGCCCGGGTCGTGTGCGTGCGCTCGCACGTGTGATGCGCACGCACGTACGTGCGTGCGTGCGGGCGCCCGGGCGCGTGCGCTACGGTCGTACGGCCGACCATCCGCTATCCCACTTTGCCCACCCCCACCCCCCCCGCCCGGATG
>CAZDAO010000016.1:0-19632 GCA_964503015.1 uncultured Nocardioides sp.
CCGGTCCAGGCCTCCCGGTCCTCCCAGACCGGCTCGACGCCGAGGGCGCGGGTGACGGTGCCGAGGTAGTCGCGCTGCGTCGCCGGGCCGCTGGCGACGTTGACCGGGGTGCAGCCGCCGGCGGCCGGGCCGGACGCCGGGTCGGACCCCGAGGGGATCGCGCCGGTCGCCACGTCGGCGACGAGGGCGGCGAGGTCGGTCACGTGCACCCATGCGAAGGACTTGTCCGGCTCGACGTGCCGCTCGGACTCGCGGTCGCGGATCTCGGCGGGCCGCACGGAGTTCCACACCGACGACTCCCCCGGGCCGAGGATCGCGGGCGGCCGGACCAGGACCCGGGTCGCGCCTTCGAGCCGGTCGAGGGCGGCGTCGACGTCGCGCTTGATTACCGCGTAGTCGTCGGCGTCGTCGCCCACCAGCGCGGAGTCCTCGGACACGTCACCGATGCCGGGACTGCGGTCGTAGACCGCGGCGGTCGAGACGTGGACCACGAGGGGCACGCCGGCCTCGACCGCGGCGTTGGCCACGACGAGCGTGCCGTCCAGGCCGACCCGGCGCTGCGCGTCGGCGTCGCCACCGAGCGGGTGGACCGTCGTCACGAGCGCGTCGGCGCCCGCGACGACCGTCCCGGCGAAGGCGGGGTCCGCGAAGTCGCCGACGTGCTCCTCGACGCCCGGGCCGTCCGGGGCGGCGCCCACGCGGCGTACGACGGCACGCACCGTCGCTCCTCGCTCGGTCAGGGCGGCCACCACGTGGCGGCCGACGAGGCCGTTGGCTCCGGTCACGACGACGATCGGTGAGGTCATGCCTCCACACTGACAGCCAGCCGGTAGCCCCGCTTCACCACGGTCAGCACGGCCTTGGTGCCGATCGCGGCGCGGAGCCGGGCGACGGCCATCTCCACGGCGTGCTCGGAGCCGGCCTGGCCGCTGGGCAGCGCGGCGAGGAGCGCGCGGCGCGAGACCACGAACCCGGGGTTGACCAGCAGCGCCATCAGGACCGACGCGGGCGCCGGGGACAGCTCGACGGGGACGCCGTCGAGGATCAGCGAGTCGCCGTGCACGATCAGCGTCCGGCCGTCCGCGAGGCGTACGCCGACGCCGTCGCGCCGTGTCGGCAGCTCGGTCTCGAGCTGCTTGACCATCCCGGCCAGCCGGGAGCGCTCGGGGAAGATCGTCGGCACGCCCCACATCTCGAACGCCGCCGCGGTCACCGGTCCGACGCACGAGGCGACCACGTCGGACTGGAACGCCGAGATGACATCGTCGCGGCGACCCACCGAGAAGGCCGCCTCCATCAGGGCCGCCACGGCGGGCGCGGACGTGAAGGTGACCGCGTCGAGCTCGCGGTCGGCGATCCGGTCGATGAGGTGGAACATCGGCTCCGGGTCGTCGGCGGACGCCACCCGGTAGATCGGCACGGTGACCACGGAGGCGCCCTGGCGGCGCAGGGCGTGCGCGGCCATCGAGAGCGACTGGCCGTGCTCCTGGACCACGATGCGCTTCCCGGTCAGGTCCCGCCCCCGCAGGTGCGCGAGCACGTCCTCGAAGCACTCCGACTCCGGTGCCCACAGCTCCCGCAACCCATGGCGGCGCAGCACCCCGACGCTCTTCGGGCCGCGGGCGAGGATCTCGGCGCCGTCGAGCGTGGCGACCAGGTCGTCGTAGAGGCCCGCCTCCCGGGCGGCCTCGAGCCACGTCTTCATCCCGACGCCGGTCGTGGCGAGGAAGAAGTCCACCGGCCCGGTGAGCACCTCCTTCGTCGCGGCCAGCAGCTCGGCGAGGTCGACGTGGTTCGGCTCGAGCGACAGCGCCGCCGCCCACTCCACCGTGGCGCCGCGGCGGCGCAGCAGCGCGACCTGGTCGTCGGCCTTCCGCGCGGCGGTGACGCCGATCCGGAAGCCGTCGAGCGGCCGCGTGTCGGGGACGGGGGCTTCGCTCACGCGACCTCCCGCGGACGACCGACCAGCACGCGTCCGTCGACCACCGAGACGTCGTACGTCGGCACGCGCACCGACGGGTCGTCGAGGCAGGCACCGGTCCGGAGGTCGAAGGCCTGCTTGTACATCGGTGAGCTCACGACCGGTACGTCGCCGCGGCTGCCGACGATGCCGCGGGAGAGCACGGACGCGCCGCTGAACGGGTCGACGTTGCCGAGGGCGTGGAGGATGCCGTCGTGGGTGCGGAACACCGCGACCGGGTGCCCGTCGACGAGCGCCGCCACGCCGCCCTCGAGCGGCACCGCCTCCACGTCGCACACGGACGTCATCGCGAGGGTCGTCATGCCGGGGCTCCCACCGGGATCAACGCCGGGGCGATGGGCTGGACCTGGTCGCGCTCAGTGGTGAACGCGATGGTGGGGTCGGGGGTGCCGGGGGCGTTGACGAACGACACGAACCGGGCGAGCTTGTCGGGGTCCTCGAGCGTCGCGCGCCACTCGTCGGCGTATCCGCCGACGTGGCGGGCCATCTCAGCCTCGAGCTCGGCGCCGAGGCCGAGCGCGTCGTCGACGACCACCTCGCGCACCCGCTCGAGCCCCCCGTCGAGATGCTCGATCCAGGTCGAGGTCCGCTGGAGGCGGTCGGCGGTGCGGACGTAGTACATGAGGAAGCGGTCGAGGTACGACACCAGCGTCTCGGTGTCGAGGTCGCCGGCGAGCAGGCGTGCGTGGGCCGGGTTGGCGCCGCCGTTGCCGCCGACGTAGAGGTTCCAGCCCTTCTCCGTGGCGATCACGCCGAAGTCCTTGCCCCGCGCCTCGGCGCACTCGCGGGCGCAGCCGCTGACGCCGCCCTTGAGCTTGTGGGGGCTGCGCAGGCCGCGGTAGCGCAGCTCGAGCGCGATCGCGAGGCCGACGGAGTCCTGGACGCCGTAGCGGCACCACGTCGACCCGACGCAGGACTTCACCGTCCGCAGCGACTTGCCGTAGGCGTGGCCGGACTCGAAGCCCGCGTCGACGAGCCGCCGCCAGATCGCGGGCAGCTGCTCCATCCGGGCGCCGAGGAGGTCGATGCGCTGGCCGCCGGTGATCTTGGTGTAGAGGTCGAAGTCGCGGGCCACCTCGCCGATGACGATGAGCTTCTCGGGGGTGATCTCGCCGCCGGGGATCCGCGGCACGACCGAGTAGGTGCCGTTGCGCTGGATGTTGGCGAGGAAGGCATCGTTCGTGTCCTGCAGCCCCGCGGTCTCCCGCTCGAGGATGTGGGTGCTGGTCTGGCTGGCCAGGATGCTCGCGATCGCCGGCTTGCACACGTCGCAGCCGCGGCCGGTGCCGTGCGCCTCGACGATGTCGTCGAAGCGCCGGTAGCCGTGGACCGCCACCACGTCGAAGAGCTCCTGCCGGGTCAGGCGGAAGTGCTCGCACAGGCCCTTGTCCACGACCTTGCCCTGACTGGCGAAGTGCTCCTCGATGAGGTTCTTCACCGTCGGCACGCACGAGCCGCACGTGCTGCCGGCGCGCGTGCACTGCTTGACCGCGGCGACGTCCTCGCAGCCTTCCTCGGCCACCGCGCGGAGGATGTCGGCCTTCGTCACGTCGTTGCACGAGCAGACCTGGGCGTCGTCGGGCATCCCCAGCTGGACGCCGCCTCCCGCAGGGAGGATGAGCTGCTCCGGGTTGTCGGGGAGGGGCAGGCCGCTGCTGACCATGGGCCGGAGCACGCCGTACGCCGACGCGTCGCCGACCAGGATGCCGCCGAGCAGGCGGGTGCCGTCCTCGCTCACCACGAGCTTCTTGTAGACGCCGGTGACGGCGTCGGAGTAGACGAGCTCGAGGGAGTCCGGGGTGGTCGCGAAGGCGTCGCCGAAGCTGGCGACGTCGACGCCGAGCAGCTTGAGCTTGGTGGACATGTCGGCGCCCGTGAAGGTGCCCGGTCCGCCCAGGAGCGCGTCGACGACGACCTCGGCCATCGCGTAGCCGGGCGCCACCAGGCCGTACATCCTGCCGCCCGGTGCCGCGCACTCGCCGATCGCGAAGATCGCGGGGTCACTGGTGCGGCACTGCTCGTCGACCAGCACACCCCCGCGCTCGGCCACGTCGAGGTCGCACTCGCGGGCCAGGGCGTCGCGCGGCCGGATGCCCGCGGAGAACACCACGACCTGGGCCTCGACGGTCGTCGTGGGGGCACCCTCCTCGGTGCCGGCCTGACGCATCCGCAGCCCGGTCACGTGCGCACCTCCCTCGACCTCCTCCGTGAGGACGCCCGTGTGGGCGGTGACGCCGAGCCGCTCGACGTGCCGGACCAGCGTGGTGCCGGCGGCGTCGTCGAGCTGGACCGGCATCAGGCGCGGCGCCATCTCCACGACGTGGGTCTCGAGACCGAGCTGCACCAGCGCGTTCGCGGCCTCGAGGCCCAGCAACCCGCCACCGATCACGATGCCGCTCGTCGCGGTCGCGCTCGCGGCCTTGATCGCCTGGAGGTCCTCGATCGTGCGGTAGACGAAGCAGCCGTCCTTGCCGCGTCCCTCGACCGGCGGCACGAAGGGTGCGGCACCGGTGGCGAGCACCAGGACGTCGTACTCGTGGACGGTGACCGCACCGGGGTGCGCCAGGGGGTCACCGGCGGCGGCCGGCGGCGAGACCACGGTGACGGTGTGGGCCAGCCGGTCGATCTCGGTCACGACGCTGTCGAGCACCAGTCGCACGCGCGGGTCGTCGTACGCCCCGCCGGGAAGAAGGGTGAGCGCCTCGTCGCCGTTGCCGTCGGCGTCGTGGCCGAACCAGCTGGTGAGCGCGACCCTGTCGTACGCCGCGCGCGGCTCCTCGCCGATGACGAGCACGTCGTGGGTCTCGGTGAGGCCGCGCTCGACGGCGGCCTGGGCGAACCGGTGGCCCACCATGCCGTGCCCCACGACGACGATCCGCTGGCGCTTGCTCATGGCGAGGACGCTAGGAACGCGATGTTTCCCAGCCGTCGGATGAATGTTTCGGCTGTGAAAACTGGCTGGCACGGCCTCACACGAGGTCGGCCACCTCGCTCGCCAGGGCGCTTGGGTCCACCGGCCCGAGCATCCTGCGCTTCCGTTGGCACGGGGTGCGCGGCCACGAGTGACCAGTAGGTCCGCAGCACCAGGCGACTGCGATCAGACGGGCTCCATCGCAGGAACCTGGCGCCCAGGACCAAGTGCCCGACAAGGGCTGTTCGTCACGATGCGGCTCGCTGCGGCATGAGCAGGCGGGAGACCACCAGGAGCCAGACGGTCGCAAAGACCAGGCTGGCCATCACGTCGGTCGGGTGGTGTGCCCCTTGGTAGAGCCGGGAGGGGGCGACGACGAGCGGAGCGAGGAAGAGGGGCCACGTCCATCGTCGCCACTGCGGGGCGACGGCGCCGATCCAGAGCGCGATGCCGCCGTAGACCACGATCGACGTCGCGACGTGCCCCGAGGGATAGCTGTGGTCCGGGATCAGTCCGGGGTCGAGGATCTCGACCGGCGGCCGGTCGCGGGTGACGAGGTGCGTGACGATCACGTAGAGCGCGAGGTAGCCGCCGACCAGGACGGTGAAGTAGACGACCGGTCGCCACGAGCGCAGCCGCCACGCGGCCAGGCCGGCGACCGCCACCGCCAGCCCGACCCCGATGATCGTGTCGGCGATGCCGCTGCCGATCGCGGCGGCCGTGTCGAGGTCGGAGGTGCGCTCGGCGGCGATGCTGCGCTCGACGCTGTCGTCCCACGGGTCGACCGTCGCCTCGAGCGGCCCGGTGATCACCCACCCGACAGCGAGGACGGCGAGGACGAGGACTGCCCACACGGCCGCGAGGGTGCGCGCCACCGCGCGGTGGCTGGACGACAGGTTGGCGAGCAGCTCCACGGGTCGAGACTGCCCCACCGCCGCCCCTCGCCGTCCACCCCCAGGGCCATTTCGCCAGGGCCATTTCGCCAGGGCCATTTCGCCCCCGGGGGTCCCTCAGCGCCGCAGCAGCAGGGCCGAGTCCCCGAACTCGTGCCAGAGGTAGCCCTCCGCGACCGCCGCGTCGTACGCCGCCTGGGTGAGGCCGGGGCCGGCGACCGCCTCGACGAGGAGCAGGTGCGAGGCCATCGGGTCGTGCCAGCCCGTGACCAGGCCGTCGACCACCCTCGGCGGGTCCTTCGGCGTGACGACGCGATCGGTCCAGCCGTGGCCCGCGACCACGTGCCGCCCCCTCACCGTGGACTCGACCGCGCGGGTGGCCGTGGTGCCCACCGCGATCACTCGCCCCGCGTCGGCGCGCGCCCCGTTGATCAGCCGGGCACTGGTCGGCGGCACCTCGAACCACTCCGGCCCCGGTGCCTCGCCGGCCTCCTGCGAGGAGAAGCCGGTGTGCAGGGTCACCGGCGCGACGTGCACGCCGGCGGTGACCAGCCGGGTCACCAGGGCGTCGGTGAACGGCCGGCCGGCCGAGGCCATCTCGGCGCTGCCGGGCCGCGACCCGAAGACGGTCTGGTAGGCCGACAGGGGGTAGCGGTGGTCGAGGTAGCCGTAGGCGATCGGTCGACCGTTCCAGTCGAGCTGGCGGTCCAGGTCCCCTCGGACCGAGGCCCGCCACAGCCGGTTGCCGCGGCCGGTGGGGGACGACGGCGTGCGATCCGGCCAGGGCTCGCGCAGCACCAGGCGCACGTCGCCCACCAGCACGACGTCCTGTTGCCTCGCGTCGAGGATGGCGCGGCCGGCGTCGGGCGCGGTGCGCAGCTCGACCACGCGGTCCCCGTCGTCGAGGCGGTGGGCCACGTGCAGCACGACCGGCGCCCCGTCGAGCACCGCGTCGACCTCGCCGTTGACCGTGGCCGAGGTGTTGACGACGAGGACGTCGCCCGGGTGCAGGTGGTCGGGGAGGTCGCGGAAGCGGACGTGGTCGATGCCGTCGGGCGTGCCGACGAGCAGCCGGACCTCGTCCCGCGCCAGGCCGCGCTCCTCCGCGGGCCGGGGCGCGAAGGCGGAGGCCGCGAAACGGGTGCGTGGGGTCTCGTCGAGCTGGTTCGTCAGACGGTGGGTCATCCGAGGTCCTCCGCCCGGTAGCGCCCGGACGCCGGACGGGCGTCGAGCAGCGCCAGCAGCCGCGGCACCACCGTCTCCGGCAACGGCCGGTCGGAGATGTCCTCACCCGGGAAGGCGTCCTGGTGCATCGCGGTCCGCATGTCCCCCGGGTCCACTGCGTAGCCGGTGAGCCCGGTCTCGGCGGCGTACGTCAGCGTCACGTGGTCGAGCGCGGCCTTGCTCGCGCCGTACAGCCCCCAGGTCTCGTAGTGGTGGACGGCGGCGTCCGAGCTGATCGAGAGCAGCACGCCGTCGGCCTCGCGCAGCCACGGCAGCAGGGCCGAGGTCAGCACGAGGGGACCGCCGACGTTGGTGCGCCACACCTGCGCGAGGTCAGCGATGTCGACCTCCGCCAGCGGCCGCATGGGCAGCGGGCCCAGCGTGCTGGCGTTGTGGACCAGCAGGTCGAGCCGACCGCGGTCGCGGACCGCGCTCACGAGGCGGTCCCGGTGCTCGGCGTCGGTGAGGTCGCCCACCACCACGGTCACTCCCTCCGGCAGCTCCGCCTCCTTGAACTTCTCCTCGGTGCGGCCGTCGGTGACGACGTCCCAGCCCTCGCTGGCCAGGGCACGGACCAGGGCTCGTCCCAGTCCTGCCGATCCGCCGGTGACGAGGGCCACCCGTGTCTTCGTGTGCGTTGTCATGGCATCATGGTTCAAGTTGAAGTGAACTTGAGATCAAGGGGTGACGTCGGTTTGGATGCTCGCGACCTGCTCCCGATGGGCGAGATCTCCCGGCGCAGCGGCTTCGCGGCGTCGGCGATCCGCTACTACGAGGCCGAGGGCCTCATCGAGGCCCACCGCTCCGGTGGTGGCCAGCGACGGTTCGAGCGCAGCGTGCTCCGCCGCCTCGCGTTCATCCGTGCGGCCTCCAACGTCGGCCTGACCATAGAGGAGATCCGCGACGAGCTCGCCCGACTGCCGGGCAACCGCACGCCGACCAAGGCCGACTGGCACCGCATCTCCCAGCACTGGCGGCGCCGGCTCGACGACCAGATCGCCGCCCTCGAGCGACTCAAGGGCGGGCTCGACAGCTGCATCGGCTGCGGGTGCCTCAGCCTGCGGTCGTGCGCGTTCTCCAACGCCGGGGACTGGGCCGCAGAGCGTGGGCCCGGTGCCCAGCTGTTGCCCGACACCCTGCGCAGGCCGCACCCGACCAAGCGAGGATCATCCGCATGAGCGACGACCCCGAGATCCGCACCGACCTCGCCGCGATGGACCTCGACCTGGTCCACCGGTGGCTCAGCACCGACGCCTACTGGTCGATGGGACGATCACGCGAGGCCGTCGGGACGGCCGCCGAGCACTCACTGAACTTCGGCGCGTTCAGCGCCGACGGGCGGCAGGTGGCATACGCCCGGGTCGTCACCGATCAGGCGAACTTCGCCTGGCTCTGCGACGTGTACGTCGACCGTGACCACCGCGGGCAGGGCCTCGGCACGCGCCTGGTGGCCGCGGTCGCCGAGCGGCTCGACGCGCTGGGCGTCAAGCGAACGCTGCTGGCGACCCGCGACGCGCACGAGGTCTACACCGGCTTCGGCTTCACGCCGCTGCCCGACCCGACGATGTGGATGGTCAGGACTCCTCCGCCAGAGTGAACAGCGTCAGCTGCATCCCGTCGGGAGCGGCGACGCGGGCGTTGCGGTCGCCCCACGGGGTGTCGACGGCGGCCGCGACCGGGGTGGCTCCCGCCTCGACGAGCGAGGCGGCAGCCGCGTCCGCGTTAGGCACCTGGAGCGCGAAGCGCACCTTCCCCGACACCCGGCGGCCCACCTCCAGGTCGTCGACCATCTCGGCCTGGGCGGCGTCGAAGAGCTCCAGCGTGGCCCGCCCCGCGTCGAGCAGCAGCACCCGGCCCCGGTCGCTGCTCCAGTCGGCCACCTCGGGCAGCCCGAGGGCGTCGCGGTAGAGCCGTACGGCCGCGTCGAAGTCGTCGACGGTGAGGGTGATCCGGAACTCCTGGACATCGGTCATGCCCCGATCCTCGCTCACGCGTAGGGGTCGGTGATCTCGCGCAGGCGGGTGAGGGCGGTGCGCAGCTGGTCGGTGACCCGCGGCCCGAGGTGGTCGGCCCACTCCTGCTCGACACCCATCACGACCTGCGCGGCCTCCGCGGCCGCCGCCCGTCCGCGCCGGGTGAACCGGATCAGGCGCGCCCGACCGTCCGCGGGGTCGGGGACCCGCTCCACCAGCCCCTGCTGCTCGAGGGCCGCGACGAGCAGGCTCGCCGTCTGCTTGGTGACTTGGGCGCTCGCGGCGAGATCGGTCAGCCGGGAGCCACCGTCGTCGATCCGCTGGGCCAGGCGCGACTGCGCCGGGGTGATGTCGTACCCGGCGGCGCGCATCGCCGCGACGACGCGCTCGTCCATGGCGCGGTAGGAGATGAACATGAGCGTGGCGAGGTCCATCGCACCCCTTGACATTGGTCAGGCACGCTGACCACTATGGTCAGCATCACTGACGATCATAGGCGGTCTCCATGACCAAGATCCCCTCGGTCCGCGTGGCCCGCGCCGCGACCTCGGTCCGGACCGCGCTCCAGACGCTGACGCACCGCATGGTGCCGCCGGAGGTCGACCTGCTCGAGATCGCGTCCGGCTTCATGTCCACGCACACGGTGCACGCGGTCGCCCGGCTCGGGATCGCCGACGCGCTGGCGGCCGGGCCCCGGCCGGCGGGCGAGGTGGCGGGCGAGCTCGGCACCAGCGCCGACGCGACGTACCGGCTGCTCCGCGCCGCCGCGACGTGCCGCCTCGTCCGCGAGGACGACGACGGCCGCTTCACGCTGACCCCCCTCGGTGCGACCCTCCGCTCCGACCGCACGGACTCGATGCGTCCGGTCGTGCTGATGCTCGCCGACCCCGCCTACCAGGCGGTCTGGGGCAGGCTGGCCGAGTCCGTGACGACGGGTGCCCCGTCCGCGGAGGCGGCGCTGGGGATGCCGATGTGGGAGTACGTCGACCGGGACCCGCAGTTCGCCGCGACGTTCAACGACGCGATGACCCGCCTGGCCGCCCTGGACTGGCCGACGGTGGCCGCTGTCCACGACTTCACGCCGTTCTCCACGATCGTCGACGTCGGCGGCGGGTACGGCCAGCTGCTCGCCCGGATGCTGGGCGCCGCCCCGGCGGCCAAGGGGGTGCTCCTGGAACGGGAGTCCGTCATCGCCGGCGCGGAGGCGCACCTGCGCGAGGCCGGGGTCCTCGCGCGCTGCCGCCTCGAGCCGGGCTCGTTCTTCGAGACCGTGCCGGACGACGGAGACCTCTACGTGCTCCGGCGGGTGGTGCACGACTTCGACGACGACGAGGCGACGGCGATCCTGCGCACAGTCCGGCGGCACATGCCCGACGACGCCACCCTGCTCCTGATGGAGAGCGTGGTGCCACCGGGCAACGTGCCGCACTTCGCCAAGTCCCTCGACCTCGACATGCTGGCCTTCGTCGGTGGACGCGAGCGGACCGAGCGTGAGTTCGACACCCTGCTCGACCGCTCGGGCTTCCGGATGACCCGGGTGGTCCCCACGATCTCGACCATCTCGCTGGTCGAGGCCAGGCCGGGGAGGTGACGCCGTGGACACCCTGGCCCAGCTCGCCGCAGGGCTCTCCGCCGTGCTCCTCATCGCGGTGTTCCCCTTCGAGGCGTTCCTCGTCGACCGCCCGTGGGTGCAGCGCTTCCTGTGTATCGAACCCCATGGGATCGCGAACGTCCACCTCTGGTCGTTCTGCATCGGCGCCCGCAACGCCCTCGCCGGCTTCGGCACGCTCGTCGGCCTCTGGATGGTCAACCGCGGTGACGCCGACACCGGCACGACGGTGGTCGTCGTCGCCTGCCTCTACATGCTGCTGGCCTCACTCTTCATGGGGCTCGCCGACCTCCTCGGATACTGGCGCCCCCGTGGCGGCAGCATCCGCGGCACCGTGGCCTCCTCGGCGCTGCCTGCGATCGCGCTGGTCACGATCGCGGTCTGAGCCCGAGGTCTCACCCGCCGGCTCAGGCGTCCAGCTCCTCGGCGCCGTCCCCCAGGTCAACCCGCGCGTACTCCTCGAAGGTCGTCACCCCTGCGGAGAAGGACGAGCGCAGCAGGGTGACGTGCGACGGCGACCAGTAGGGCCCGCGGCACGGCACCTCGATCCCGGCGACGGGGACCGACGATCCGTAGTCCGCCGCCTGGACGGTGCCGAGCACGACCTCGCTGCGGAAGCTGCGCCGGTCGAGGAAGAAGCCCTGCGACTGCGCCACCTCGTTGACGTTGCGGTGGAGGCCGCGCAGGGCGTCGAGGTCACCCTCGAGCCGGGCGGTGACCTCGAAGGGATGCGTCTGGCCCACGGCCAGGTGCGTGACGTAGACGACGGGCACCGGCCACGCGCCGGCCTCGTCCGCGAGCGCGTCCACGAGTGCGCCGGCGTCGGTGGACGTGACGTTGCCGAACTTGGCCAGCCGCACGTGGGCCGCCCCCTGCGCTGTCTCCACGAGGATGACGTCGGGCTGCGCCGGCACCTCCGGTTCACGCCGGCCGAGCACCCGGTCGAACAACCGCGGCTTCTGCTCCTGCACCGGCGGCGGCGGCGGTGGGGACACGACCACGCGGGCAGCCTCGAGGGCGGTCTCGACCACGCTCGGCGGCGGGACGATCGCCGCGTGCAGCTGCATCTCGACCTCCTTCTGCCGCCTCCCATCGGCCGTCAGCGCCTCGACCTGAGGCCCCGCGCGCAACGGGGTCAGCCGACGGCGACCGGCTCCGCGCTGCGCTCCGCCACGAGGCGACGTACGACGTCCGCGCACCCGCCGCAGCCGGTGGTGGCGCGGGTCCGGTCCACGCACTCGACCACCGAGCCGCAGGCCCGCACCTCGCCCGCCGACACGCCGGCGCACGCGCAGACCTCGGCCGTGTCGGGCAGGGGCGTCGGCGCCGCGGCGGCCTCGGGCAGCAGCAGCTGACCCGCCTCGTCCGGGCCGAGGATCGTGCCGCGGTCGTAGAGCTGGGTGATCAGGCCGACGCGGGACAGGTCGCCCACCAGCTCGGCCGCCACGATGCGACCGCCGTGCACGACGAGGCGTCGGTGGGAGCCGCTGACCGGGTTGGTCACCTCGACGACCTCCCCCACCGCGGTCCGCGGGTCGCCGAGGACCGCGACGTCGAGGTCGGTCGCGCGCAGGCGCGCCACGGTGCGGCTGCCGTTGTAGGTCGCCTCGTCCCCGCGCAGCGCGCGGGCGAGCACCTCGGCCTGCTCCCACGCCGGAGGGACGAAGCCGGTCGTCCGCCGCCGGTGCTCCGCGCAGTCGCCGATGGCGTGGACGCGGTCGTCGGTGACGCTGGTCAGGCTGCCGTCGACGACGACCCCGCGACCGACCATCAGCCCGGCGCGGCGGGCGAGGGCGGTCGCGGGCCGACCGCCGGCGGTGAGGACCACGAGGTCCGTGGCCAGGACCGCGCCGTTGTCGAGCACCAGCCCCTCCGCGGTCAGCCGGACGGCGCGCGCGCCGGTGTAGACCTCGGTCCCGAGGCGGCGCAGGTCCCGGGCCAGGACGCGTCCGGCCGGCCGGCCGAGGTGGGAGTGCAGCAGGTGGTCCGCGCCCTCGACGACCTCGGTCGGCACGCCGCGCACCGCCAGCGCGCGGGCGACCTGGAGGCCGAGGAGCCCGCCGCCGACGATCACGGCGCGCCGCGCACCGGCGACGGCGGCGTCGAGGCGGCGGCAGTCGTCGAGGCTGCGGAACGCGTGGACCCGCGGGTCGAGGGTGCCGTCGCGACGCACGATCCCCCGGATCGGCGGCAGGGTGGGGATCGAACCGCAGGCCAGGACGAGCCGATCCCATGCGATGCGTTCCCCGTCGACCAGCGTGACCTCGCGGGCCTCCCGGTCGATCTCCAGGACGCGCGCCCCGAGGCGCAGGTCGATGCCGTGGTCGGCGTACCACTCCGGCGACCTCAGGGTCAGCGCCGAGGCCGGGTGCGTCCCCTCGAGGACGGCGGAGAGCAGGATGCGGTTGTACGGCGCGTGCACCTCGTCGGCGAGGACCGTCAGCCGGACGTCCGCCCCCGCCAGGTGCTCGGCCAGGCGGGACGCGGCCATCCCGCCCCCGACCACGACCACACGTTCGGCGCCGCGCTCAGGCATGGGCCACCCGCGCCGCGCAGACCTTGAACTCCGGCATCCGGGACGCCGGGTCGAGGGCGTCGTTGGTCAGCCGGTTGACGCCCACCCAGTGGAAGGGGACGAAGACGGTGTCCGGGCGGATCGTCGGGACGACCCGGGCAGGTGCGGTCATCGCGCCGCGCCGGGTCGACACCTGCAGGGGGTCGCCGGTCGCGACGCCGAGGCGCCCGGCGAGGAAGGGGTGCAGCTCCACGAAGGGGCCGTCGTCCGGCAGCGCCCGGACCCGCCGGGTCTGGGCGCCGGACTGGTACTGCGCGAGCACCCGTCCCGTGGTGAGGTGCACCGGGTAGTCCGCGCACGGCTGCTCGGCGGCGCCGCGGTGCTCGACGGCGATCATCCGCGCCCGCCCGTCGGGGTGCGCGAAGGACTCGGCGAACAGGCGCTCGCCGCCCCAGAACACCCCACCCTCGTTCCGGATCCGGCCGTAGGTGATCGCCGAGTAGTCGGCCGCGCCGCCCTTCGAGGCCCGGCCGAGCTCGGCGAAGACCTCCTCGGGGTCGGTGGAGAACGACACGTCGGACAGCCGCTCGGCCAGGCCCGCGACGACGTCGAGGTCCGACCGGACACCGGCGGGTGGGGTGAGGGCCCGCTGCCGGAGCACGACCCGGCCCTCGAGGTTGGTCATGGTCCCGGTCTCCTCGGCCCACTGGGTCACCGGCAGCACGACGTCGGCGAGGGCCGCGGTCTCCGACATCACCACGTCGCAGACCACCAGCAGGTCGAGCGCCTCGAGCCGCGCGGTGACGTGGGACGCGCGCGGTGCGCTGACCACGATGTTCGACCCGACGACCAGCAGCGCCGACGGACCGCCGTCGGCGCCCAGCGCGTCGAGCAGCTCGTACGCCGACCGCCCGGGGCCGGGCAGCGTGTCGGGCTCGACCCCCCAGACCGCCGCCACGTGGGCGCGGGCTGCGGGGTCGTCGATGCGCCGGTAGCCGGGCAGCTGGTCGGCCTTCTGCCCGTGCTCACGTCCGCCCTGCCCGTTGCCCTGGCCGGTCAGGCAGCCGTAGCCCGCGCCGCGGCGGCCCACCATGCCGAGGGCGAGCGCGACGTTGATCCACGCCAGCACCGTGTCGGAGCCGGTGGAGTGCTGCTCGGCGCCGCGCGCGGTGAGCACCATGACCTTGGGCCTCTCGGTGGTCGAGGTGCGAGCGGAGCGAGCCTCGAGACCTCCGAGCATCCCAGCCAGCGCCCGCACCTCGGACGCCTCGATCCCCGTCACCCGCTCGACGCGCTCGGGCCACCAGGAGGTCACCGAGTCGCGCACCCCGTCCCAGCCGGTGGTGCGGGCGGCGAGGTAGTCCTCGTCCACCGCACCGGCGGCGACCAGCAGGTGCAGCACCCCGAGGGCGAGCGCGAGGTCGGTGCCGGGCACGGGCTGCAGGTGCAGGTCGGCGCGGTCCGCGGTCGGCGTACGCCGCGGGTCCACCACCACGACGCGACCGCCGCGCTCGCGCAGCCGGTCGAGGTGGCGCGCCGCGGGCGGCATGGTCTCGGCGAGGTTGGAGCCCACCAGCACCAGCACGTCCGTCTCCTCGACGTCGGCGAGCGGGAAGGGCAGGCCGCGGTCCACGCCGAAGGCACGGATCCCCGCCGAGCCGGCGGACGACATGCACCAGCGGCCGTTATAGTCGATCTGCGAGGTGCCGAGAGCGGCACGCGCGAGCTTGCCGAGCGAGTACGCCTTCTCGTTGGTGAGCCCGCCGCCGCCGAACACCGCGACCGCGTCGGGGCCGCCGCGGGCCTGTGCCGCCCGGATGCCGTCGGCGACCCGGTCGAGCGCGTCGTCCCACGACACCGCGGACCACTCGCCCGTCCGCCGGTCGCGCACCAGCGGCGACGTCAGCCGCTCGCGCGACCCGTAGAGGCCGGCGGCCGACCAGCCCTTGCGGCACAGCGCGCCCCGGTTGACCGGGAACTCGTCCCACGCCCGCACCTCGGGCGTACGACGTCCCGCCAGCCGCATGCCGCACTGGAGCGAGCAGTAGGGGCAGTGTGTCTGGGTCTGGGTCTGGGTCTCGGTCATCAGATCTCGGCGGCCGCCAGGCCGTGGGCGCGGACGGGGCGGCGCAGGTAGAGCGCCCACGTGAGCAGCGCGCAGCCCAGGTAGTAGGCGGTGAAGACGGTGAAGGCCGCGCTGGTGGCCGTCAGCGGGTCGGAGACCCACGGCGCCGCGAAGGCCAGCGGCACGAGGAAGCCCCCGACCGCGCCGACGGCGCCGATCACACCGAGCGCGGCGGACGACTGCCGGGTCGCCGTGGCGAGCGCCGCGTCGCGCGCCGCCGTGCCGGGGACGGTCGTGCGCTCGGCCTCGGCCCGCCAGAGGGCGGGGATCATCTTGTAGACCGAGCCGTTGCCGATGCCGGTCGCGGCGAAGATGCACAAGAAGAACCCGAGGAACAGCGGGAACCAGGCGGCGTTGTCGGCGGCGACGGTCGGGTCCGCGGTGGGGTTCGGGGTCAGGCGGCTGACGGTCCACAGCACGCCGAGCGTGAAGGCCACCATCGCGGCGAAGGCGCCGAGCGTGACCCGCGCGCCGCCGAGGCGGTCGGCCAGCCATCCGCCGAGGGGACGGGTCAGCGAGCCGACGCCGGCACCGAGGAAGGCGTAGAACGCGAAGTAGATGCCGGTCCCGAGCGGTGCGGGGTCGGGCACCCAGAAGTTGAGCTTGATCAGCAGCGGCATCGCGGCGGAGTAGCCGATGAAGGAGCCGAAGGTGCCGATGTAGAGCACCGACAGCAGCCACGTCTGCCGCTGCCGCACGACCTGCAGCTGCTCGCGAGGCGAGGACGTGACGGTGGTCAGGTTGTCCATCCACAGCCACGCGGCCGCGGTGGCGAGCAGTGCCAGCCCGGCATAGGCGTACGCCGCCCGCTCCAGGTGGATGCCGGTGCCGGAGGCCTTGACCAGGCCGAAGACCCCGGCGCCGCCGACCATGACCGGGAGCAGCAGCTGGATCAGCGACACACCCAGGTTGCCGCCGGCGGCGTTCAGCCCGAGCGCGGCGCCCTTCCGGTCGGCGGGGTAGAAGAAGTTGATGTTCGCCATCGAGGAGGCGAAGTTGCCGCCCCCGACCCCCGCGGTCGCGGCGATCAGGCAGAACACCCAGTAGGGCGTCGACGGGTCCTGGACGGCGTACGCGAAGAGCAGCGTCGGCACCAGCAGCATCGCGGCGCTCACGATGGTCCAGTTGCGGCCGCCGAACCGCGGCACCGCGAAGGTGTACGGCAGCCTCAGCAGCGAGCCGACCAGGTTGGGCAGCGCCACCAGCAGGAACAGCTGCTGCGGGCTGAACGCGAAGCCTTGCGCCAGCAGGAACGCCGAGGAGACGCTCCAGATCAGCCAGACGGAGAAGCCGACGTGCTCGGCGAAGATCGACCACACCAGGTTGCGGCGGGCCACGGCCCGGCCGGTCGACTCCCAGAAGTCGGGGTCCTCCGGGCGCCAGTCCTCGATCCAGCGGCGGGTGCGTCGGGCGGGGGTGTGCGTGCTCATGCCGACGATGGTGGGCGCGCCGTGTATCGGTCAGCCTCCCGCTGCAGTGGCGGCACCGTCACATCTTCCTCACGGCCTCACACGCGCTGGGGGTTCGTCTCAGGGGTCGACCAGGAGCCGCTCGTGCCGGAGCCCGGTGAGGTGCAGCAGGCGTCGTACGGCGTGGGGCAGGCGCGCCAGCTCCAGCCACCCGTCGACCGGCAGGTCGGCAGCCGCCACGGCGTGGAGCCGGGCCAGCGTGCCGGCGTCCATGAACGTCACGCCCTCGAGGTCGACCCGCACCCGCGGCAGCGTGGCGGCCCGGGCCAGGACGGCCCGCTGCAGCAGGTCGCGGTTCGAGGCGTCGACCTCCCCGGCCACGCGCAGCCCCCAGGGCTCGTCGACCGCGAGGAAGGTGGCGAGCGGGGGCACGTCGATCTCGGGTGCCTGTCCGTCGTGCTGGCGGGCGATCGAGGCCGCGTGCACCGGGTCGAGCCGGCTCGCGTCGTAGAGGCACACCGAGCTGACCTCGATCTCGCGCTGCAGGCCGGTCGACATCCGCTCCCACGCGACCACCTCCTCCTCCGACCCCAGCAGAGCGGCAAGCCCGTCCATCCGGGCCGCGACGCGCAGGTGCGCGAAGCCCTCCTTGCGGGACTGCGCGGCGGCACGGAACCCGGCCGCGACCGAGGCGAGGTCGTCCGGCCGGGTGGTGCCGTAGGCCTCGGCGAAGGAGCTCACGAGCAGCTGTCCGGTCGCGAGCGCCTCGCCGGCCCGCAGGTGGTCCGGGAGCGCCGCCACGAGGGCCTGCGCCTGCTCGTCCGAGGCGACGTACAACAGCTGGTCCCCCGCGGCGAGCCCGTGCCCGACGAACGTGGCGGCGACGCGGTCGAGCTGGAGGGCACCGGGCTCGAGGGCGCACAGGTGGGTGCCCGGCGCGAGCGAGCACAGGTCGGCCGCCGAACGGTGCGCACCGTGGATCACCCGACCACACTAGGTCGACTGCCCGGGCCGGACCAGACGCGACCCCACCCCTCCGGGTGGCACCCGCACGACCGCTGGTCGTGCCACAGCGACCGCTCGGCGCTCCGCCGCTCCCACCGGTCGACCGGCCCGGACGCCCCCCTCCCCCGCGGCGCGTGACGGGTGCCACGGTGACCGCGGTCACACCTGTGGCCGACCGTCCGGAAAGGAACCTGTCGTGACCCAAGAAGCCCACGACCAGGCCGCGCGCCACGACCCCGTCTACGACGAGCTGTCGGCCCGGCCCGAGTTCGCGGAGCTCCGCTCCCGCTACCGCACGTTCATCATCCCGGCCACCGCCGCGTTCCTGCTCTGGTACGGGCTCTACGTGCTCATGTCGATGTTCGCCCAGGACTTCATGAGCACCGAGGTCGTGGGCAACGTCAACGTCGCCCTCGTCTTCGGGCTCCTCCAGTTCGCCACGACGTTCCTCATCGCCTGGCTCTACAGCCGCTACTCCAACACCCACCTCGACCCGCTGGCGCGCCGGCTGACCGACGACTACCACCGCACCCTCGACGGTCGCGCCGACGACGGAGGTCGCTGACATGGAAGGCAACCAGATCCTCACGACCGCGCTCTTCCTCAGCGTCGTCGCACTGACGGTCGGCATCACCATCTGGGCCAGCCGGAACTCCTCGGGCGCGGCCGACCACTACGCCGGAGGCCGCGGCTTCTCCGGCTTCCAGAACGGCCTGGCCATCGGCGGCGACTACATGTCGGCCGCGTCGTTCCTCGGCATCTCCGGCGCCATCGCCCTGTCCGGCTACGACGGCTTCCTCTACTCCATCGGCTTCCTCGTCGCCTGGCTCGTCGCGCTGCTCCTCGTCGCCGAAGTGCTCCGCAACTCCGGCCGCTACACGATGGCCGACCAGCTCGCCTACCGGATGCGCCAGAAGCCGGTCCGCACCGCGGCGGCCACCTCCACCGTGGTCGTCTCGATCTTCTACCTGCTCGCGCAGATGGTCGGTGCGGGTGCGCTGGTCGCGCTGCTGCTCGGCGTCACCAGCGAGGGCGTGAAGAACCTGACCATCTTCTTCGTCGGTGCGCTGATGATCTTCTACGTCACCGTGGGCGGCATGAAGGGCACCACCTGGGTGCAGATCGTCAAGGCGGTCCTGCTCATGGCGGGCTCCGCGCTCATCGTGGTGCTGGTGCTGGCGAAGTTCGGCTTCAACCTGTCCGACCTGCTCGGCACCGCCGCCTCCAACAGCGGCAAGGGTGGCGCCTTCCTCGAGCCCGGCCTGAAGTACGGCGTCTCCACCACGTCGAAGATCGACTTCATCTCCCTCGGCATCGCGCTCGTGCTCGGCACGGCCGGCCTGCCCCACATCCTGATCCGCTTCTACACCACCCCGACGTCGCGCGACGCACGCAAGTCGGTGCTGTGGGCGATCGGCCTGATCGGCGCGTTCTACCTGTTCACGCTGGTCCTCGGCTTCGGTGCCGCCGCACTGCTCGACAAGGACGCGTACGCCGAGGTGGCCGCGTCCGGCGGCAACCTGGCCTCGCCGCTGCTCGCCGAGGCCGTCGGAGGTGGACCGGGCTCGACCGGAGGCGCCGTGCTGCTGGCGCTGATCGCGGCGGTCGCGTTCGCCACGATCCTCGCGGTGGTCGCGGGGCTGACCCTCACCTCGTCGGTGTCGGTGGCGCACGACCTCTACAACTCGGTGTTCAAGGACGGCAAGGCCTCCGAGGCCGAGGAGATCCGGGTCTCCCGGATCGCCGCCGGCGTCATCGGCCTGGTCGCGATCCTGCTGGCCATCCCGGCGCAGAAGCTCAACATCGCGTTCCTCGTCGCCCTGGCCTTCGCGGTGGCGGCCTCGGCCAACCTGCCGGCGATCATCTACAACATGTTCTGGCGGCGCTTCAACACCCGCGGCGCGCTCTGGAGCATCTACGGCGGTCTCGTCTCCGCGGTCGGGCTGGTGGTCTTCAGCCCGGTCGTCTCGGGCAAGGGCATCGACCC